>CASGVX010000207.1 GCA_949346185.1 uncultured Lachnospiraceae bacterium | reverse complement strand
ATTGCCCAGCCATCCAAGCAGGGTCTCATTGTCATGGGTTCCCGTATACACCACGCAGTTCTTATCGTAACTGTAGGGCAGATACTCCGCCGGCCCGCTGGAATCCCTAGAGTCAAAGGCAAACTCCAGCACCTTCATATTGGGGAATCCGCACTCCCGCACCAGCTGCCTCACGCTATCGGTAATATATCCCAAATCCTCGGCGATAATTCGGATATTGCCCAATCTAGCCCGAACCGCATGGAAAAGGTCAGCCCCCGGCCCCTTTTCCCAGTGTCCCGCCCTGGCATCCTCCGCATCTGCCGGAATCGAGAAATACTCGTCAAATCCCCGGAAATGGTCAATCCGAGTCACGTCATAGAGCTGTCTGCACTTCTCAATGCGCCTCACCCACCAGTCATACCCGGTATTCCTGTGATACTCCCACTGATAAAGTGGATTGCCCCACAACTGCCCCGTAGCGGAAAAGCCATCCGGCGGGCAGCCTGCCACTGCCACGGGCTGCCTGTCGTCATCCATCTGGAACAGTTCGGGATGAGCCCACACATCCGCACTGTCATATGCCACATAGATGGGAATGTCCCCGATAATCTCAATTCCCCTTTCGTTGGCATACTGCTTCAGCCGGAACCACTGCCTGTAAAACTCATACTGGATATACTCATAAAACTCTATCTCAAAATACAATTTCTCCTGATAATAATCCATAGAGTAACCCAGCCTGAGCCTGATGTCCTCCGGCCACTCCTCGAAACTGATGCCGCCGAAAAAACTCTTTACTGCCATGAAGATGGCATAGTCTCTCAGCCAAAACCCATTTTCTTCCCGAAATCTGTGAAAGTCCTCTCTCTCCGTGATATTACTTCTCTCATATGCTTTCCTCAGAAGCTGAAACCTTCCCATATACAATTTATAGTAGTCCACAGAAGTACAGGATTTGCCAAAATCAACCTTGTCGCACTCCTCCTTTTTCAAGAGCCTCTGCTCCACCAGACTTTCCAGACTGATAAAGTAAGGATTTCCCGCAAAAGTGGAGAAGGATTGATAAGGAGAATCCCCATAACTGGTGGGGCCTATGGGCAAGATTTGCCAATACTTCTGCCCCGCTTCTTGGAGAAAATCCACAAACTGATATGCCTCTTTAGAAAAGCACCCAATGCCATACTTGCCAGGAAGGCTGGCAATGGGCATTAATATTCCACTGGCCCTCATATTCTCCTATCCTTTCACCGCTCCTGCCACAACGCCTTTGATAATGTGCTTCTGGCAAGCCATATAAAATACAATAATCGGAATGATTGCAAGCACCAGCATCGCCATCATAGCACCCCAGTCAACGGATCCATATCCGCCTTTCAGATACTGGATTGCAATGGGAATAGTCTTATACTTGGTGATGTCAAGCACGAGATAGGGAAGAAGATAATCATTCCAAATCCACATTGCCTGCAGAATTGCCACCGTGATGCAGGTAGGTTTCAGAATCGGGAGCACAATCTGGAAATAAGTCTGGAGGGGATTGCATCCGTCAATCATGGCCGCCTCCTCAATTTCCAAAGGAATGGACTTCACGAAGCCCACAAACATGAATACCGCAAGCCCCGCCCCGAATCCCAGATAGACGATAACAATGCCAAAGGGATTCGTAAGCCCCAGCATATCAGCAATCTTTGATAAGGTAAACATCACCATCTGGAAAGGCACGATCATCGAGAACAGGCACAGCGTATAGAGAAGGCCGGTTCCCTTGTTATTCACCCTTGCAATATACCATGCGCACATGGAGGTGCACAGGATAATCGCTGCCACAGAAAGTACCGTAATAATGAGAGAATTTTTAAACGCATCAAAAAATCCCGTCTGCTCAATACCTCTGGCATAGTTTTCAAGTTTCACAAAAGTATCTCCCTTGGGAAGGGAAAAGGGCTGCAGGTTGATAAATGACTTCTGCTTGAAGGAATTCATCAGCACGATAAATATGGGACTGATGAATATGATTGTCAGCAGGGAAAAAATCAAAGTCAACAGCCAGCCATGCCTTACCGGCTTCTCGCCAAACTGATCCGCCGCTTTTTTACGCTTCTTCTCATTCATTACTGCTGCACCTCCTTCGTTCTCGTCGCCCTAAGCTGGACGAATGCAATCAATGCAACCAAGATAAAGAATATCACTGCCTTTGCCTGACCCACGCCCTCGAATCCCATCTTGGTATAGAAGGTATCGAAAATATTCAGAGCCAGCATCTCTGACTGATGGGAGGGACCGCCTCCGGTCAGCGCCAAGTTCTGGTCAAAGAGCTTGAAGCCATTGGTCAGGGTCAGGAAAGTACAAATCGTGATAGAAGGCATCACCATGGGCAGGGTGACATTCTTTAATGTCTGCCATGAATTAGCCCCGTCAATCTTTGCCGCCTCCACCAGTTCCGTGGGAATATTCTGGATGCCCGCAATATAAATAATCATCATGTAGCCAATCTGCTGCCAATTCATCAGAATAATCAGCCCCCAAAAACCGTATGTAGAGCTGAACTGCAGCGTCACGCCATAATGCGCCAGAATGCCGTTGATAATAATCTGCCAAATATAACCCAGGACAATGCCGCCAATCAGATTGGGCATGAAGAATACCGTCCTGAACAAGTTCGTCCCCTTGAATCCCTTGGTGAGCAGCATTGCCACCGTAAAGGCAAGCAAGTTGATGGTAATGACGGATACCACCGTAAAGGCAGCCGTATACCACATAGAGTGAAGAAAATTCTTGTCCCCAAAAATCTTTACATAATTGCTTAATCCCACGAACTCTGCATCTGTTACCGTGGTAAACTTGCAGAACGACAGATAGATGCCTAAAATGAAGGGAACGATAAATCCAATGATAAAGGCCGCCAGCGTGGGCAGGACAAAAATTGGAAAATACTTTCTAATCGAATTATTCATCTTTTCCTCCTTTTTATTTAGAAGAAGGTGGGTGGCAAGCCCTGCCACCCGCCTTCTCCGGCTGTTACTGATTCTTTCTCATTTCTAACTTTGCATGCAGGCCTTGCCGACACGAACAAAGTCATCAGAAGAATGCCTGTTCTTGCATACTTCTCACATTTTATTCATGGGTAGCCTTATACTGCTCATCCCATCCATCCACAAATGCCTTCTCTACCGCATCCCATTCGCCAGTCTTCTGGGCATACTCAAGCAGGGCATTTCCTACATTGTTCTTCCACTCCTCGGAAGGAATCGTGGAGAAGTTCCATGAAACCGGCGTCTTTCCTGCTGCCAAGTAATCCGCATCAGCCTGAACCAAAGGATTCTTTGCCGTATAGCCATCATCGAAAGCCTTGAAAGGCGTTACAAATCCCATGGTGTTCGCAATGGCATCACGACCCTTGTCACTGGTCACGCACCAGTTCATGAAGTCCAGCGTCGCCTTGATATCAGCCTCAGAAGCCTTGCTGTTCACGCACCAGTAGTTTTCTGAACCCGTGCACAGCCCCTGATTCTCCTCGCCTTCAACACCGATATAAATCGGAAGCATGCCCAAGTCTTCATCCTTCAGGCCATTTTTCGTGATGTCGCCGTATGTCCATGTACCATTCTGGAAGAACACCGCCTTGCCTGTAGCAAACTCTGCCGCAGACTCATCTCCTGTCTTGCTTGCAATGAGCTTGGGATCGCAGGTAGAATCCTTCAGATACAAATCCCACATCTGCTTGTATTCCTTCAGGTAAGTTCCCTTAATCTTGTCAGTGGAATCAATGCCATCCTTCTTGTACTCGTAGTAAATCGGAAGGTTTGCCAGATGGGTCTTATATCTCCAGTCGGAAGAAGAATCCATTCCCGGAGAGCTGAATGCACCGTCAACACCCAAGTCTTTCTTCTTTGCCTGGATATCATCAGCCACTTCCTTCAGTTTCGCAAAACTGTTAATCTCGGAAGCATCCTTCACCTTTGCTCCATCCATCTCGCAATACTTTGCAAGCAATGTCTTGTTATAGATGATGCCGTATGTCTCAATAACATACGCAATGCCCTGTACTGCATCCCCATCCTTCAATACAAATTCGTCACTCTTTACCTGCTTGTATAAGTCGGAATCCTTCATGTCATAGCAGTAATCCTTCCATGTTGCCAAGCCTACTGGCCCATTTACCTGAAACATGGTAGGCGCATCGCTCTTTGCCATCTCTGACTTCAAGGTCTGCTCATAGGTATTGGATGCCGCAGTCACCACCTTGACCTCCACATTCTTTTCCTTGCTGTACTCCTCTGCCAGCGCCTTCCAGTCATCCCCCTGCTCCGGCTTGAAGTTTAGGTAGTAAACCTTTCCCTTGGAACTGTCCTTGCTGTCCTTTCCACCGCAGCCGGTGAA
>CASGVX010000206.1 GCA_949346185.1 uncultured Lachnospiraceae bacterium | reverse complement strand
TATCTCTAAGGGTGCTTATGCACGGTTCCACCTTATTTTTCACTTCAGATTCCACCAAATCCTAACCTTTAACGCAGGTATACGGCAATACTTACATTTACTTTCGGCATTGCAGCTGGGGATAGCGTAACAAATGATTACCTATTATCCACCCGCTCCGGATACATGTCATGGCTGCTCAGCCGCTCAAAGGCTACCTGTTCCCACCTAGTTCCCGGCTTGCCATAATTACAATACGGATCGATGGAAATGCCCCCGCGAGGCGTAAACTTTCCCCACACCTCTATATATTTCGGCTCCATCAGATGAATCAAATCCTTCATAATGATATTCACGCAGTCCTCGTGAAAATCCCCATGATTCCTAAAGCTATACAGATATAATTTCAACGACTTGCTCTCCACCATCTTCTCCGACGGCACATAGGATATGATAATATTGGCAAAATCCGGCTGTCCCGTAATGGGGCATAAACTAGTAAATTCCGGACAGTTAAACTTCACAAAATAATCATTCTCCGGATGCTTGTTCTGAAATGTCTCCAGCACCTGCGGGGCATAGTCATCGGGGTATTTCGTCCCCTGGTTTCCCAGCAATGTGATCGTTCCTTCCTGCTCTCTCCCTGCCATCTTTTCTCCTCCTGTCTATTCCGATTCATAAAGCCGGGTCTGCCACCCCATTGACACGGAAGGCCTCTGCCCTGTCAATGCAGGTTCCGCACACGCCGCAGGGCTTCTCCTTCCCCTCATAGCAGCTCCAAGTGAGATGATAGGGAACCTGCAGCTCCAGTCCCTTCTTCACCACTTCCCCCTTGGCAAGACCCACAAAGGGCGCCTCCACCTTCAGCTGCTCGCCGCTGCCAATGAAGATCGCATCTGATATCGCCTGATGAAATTCACTGCTGCAGTCCGGATAGGCATTTCCCGCCGCATCGTCCCCATGAGCCCCATAGTAAATCACGCCGCACCCCTTGGAGAGTGCCAGACTTGCCGCCGATGAGAGAAAGAGCCCATTGCGAAAGGGGACATAAGTGGACACCGGCCTCCCCTCCGCCTTTTTCAGCTGTTCCCCATAATCCTCCTCGGGAATCTCCTGCTCTGAATGCTTTAGCAGGGAACAGTCGCTATAGGCAAATATCTTGGCCAAATCCAGAGACAGATGCTCCACGCCATAATATTCCGCCACAGCCCTGGAAGCCTGCAGTTCCTTCTCATGTTTCTGTCCGTAGGAGACAGAGAGGGCAATCACCTGCTCCCTTCCATATCTTTCCACAGCCATGCCCAGGCATGTGGTGCTGTCAATGCCTCCGCTGGCAAGTACCATCGCCTTCATAAATCCATCATTCCTTTCCATCATTCCATATTTCCACCCAGATGCCATATCCCGTCTCCATGCTGCGGCCTTATACGCATCGCCAGTGGTTCGCTAGTATTCCCTGCCCTTCATCTCTGTTCCAGCCGCATCTGCAAGAACTGATTCTCTCGAAACGCCCCCCGCAAGGTATAGGTCTTGGTGGCGGCCGCCGCCTTCTTAATCCCCCTGGCAGACATGCAGCTGTGGGTGCCCTCGATTACTACCGCCACATCCTCGCTGCCCAAAATCTCCTGCAAAATCTCCGCAATGTCCGCACCGATTCTCTCCTGCAGCTGCAAACGCTTGCCCACCATATCCGCCACTCTGGCAATCTTGCTAAGCCCAATCACCCTGCCCTTCGGCAGATAAGCCACCGTGACCTTCATGTCATACATCAATGCCAGATGATGCTCGCAATAACTAAAAATGTCAATATCCCTGACCAGTACCATATCCTGTCCATTTTCCTGAATGTCCATCTCCTCCGAAAATGTCTTGGAAAACATCTGGGCAATATCATGATTAGAATAATTCATCCCCTCAAATACTTCCTCATACATTCTCGCCACCCTGTCAGGAGTCTCACGCAATCCCTCCCTGTCAGGATCATCCCCCAACGCTATCAATATCCCCCGCACATGTTCCTTTATCGCTTCTATATCTATCGCCATATCTTACCTCCGTTTATGCCTGCCCTAATAGTAAATTCGCTTTAGGATTTCCAGTCACGCCAGCCTCACCGGCACAAAAAGCTTCGCACCATTTACACTCCCCTTGCCTCCGGATCCCAAATCACCTTGTGCAGCTGAATCTGCAGCCTGGCACGGTTCCATCGCCTCTCCGCCATAAATGCCACGATTTCCTCCGGGCGAATCCTTCCAAATACCGGACTTAAATACACCGCCCCCCGGCAATCTGCCATCTCCCCCTCGCAAAGCTCATAGGCCCTCTCCAAGTCTGTCCTGCCAGAAACCACGAATTTGACTGTATCATTCGCAGCCAGACCATGGAAATTCTCCCTTAGCATCCATTCTTCCATGCCGCTTCCCGGAAGCTTGTAATCCACGGTAAATGCAATCTCCGGAGAAATATTCCGAAAGGGCTCCAGCAGCACGCTGCCATTGGTTTCTATCTCCACCCGGTATCCCTCCGAAGCCAATGCTTCCAGCAAATTGCCAATCTCCCTCTGCAGCAGAGGCTCTCCCCCGGTGACCGTCACATTCTTCACCTGAAATCCTGACAGCGCATCCAGAATCTCCTCTATCCCCATATTCTGACAGGATGCCCCCGGCTCATTCGCCCAGCTGGTATCACAATAAGAGCATGCCAAATTGCAGCCCTTCATTCTCACAAAGGCCGCCCGCTCTCCCGCCCTCTGTCCTTCCCCATTAATGCTCTGAAAAATTTCCACCACCTGATAGGTTGGCGCTTCCGTCGTTCCCATATCTCCTCCTGAATTAACCACTGCAACATCTCCCCGCTGCACTCTTTTCTCCTACAGCCACGCTTCTTGCCACCCATAGGATATCCCATGTCACTCTTGCTGCCTTTCATGCCCGGTATGCCGCACAATTATTCGGAGTCTCATACACCTTCACCATAGATACAGGATGCCCCATTTCCGCCAGAAGATCATAAAAATATCTGGCAAAATTCTCCGCCGTGGGACGGAAAGGCAGTTCCACCAGACAAAATCCCTCCTCCTTTAACGCTTCCATGGTTTTCTCTTTCAGAGTTCCCCTCTCAATCAGAAAATTGTGGTCCAGCCTGTCCACAATCTTCTTCAACTCTTCCTTCAGCACGGAAAAGTCCACGCACATCCCCCGCTCCTGAGCATTTTCCTGTAAATTTTCCGTCTCAATCTCTAATAGCACCCGCCATCGGTGCCCATGAATATTCCCGCACTTTCCCCGGTAATCCGCCAGAAAATGAGCGGCATCAAAACTTTGCTCAATCGTAAGTTGATACATCTCTCCTCCTATACAGCCAAAATCGGACAGACCGCAGCCTGCCCGATTCATAAATCTAATCCATTGTCACTATTTGCATCTGCAATAATCCGCTCCTATCATGCGAATGCATCCGCATAAAGGGCAGACAAATCAATGCGCGTAGATCCATATCAGCAGTCCTGGTTTTGTTTATAGACAGGATGGTACAAGCGAACTGTCTCTCGATGGACTATTGTAGCACGGTTTGCAGCGAATTTCAACCAGATCTTTTTCTTTCTTCCCATTCATCGCTGCTAGTCACAGTCATTCACTACCATTCATCAATAGTACCCCCATCATATCATCTGCCCTTTATCTTTTTCCATATACTCTTCTGAATGTAGGAATGCTTCATCCAGCCCGATACCTTTTTGCTTGGAACATACACCTTTACCCAATACCCTTTCTTCCCCTTCTTCCACTTATTCTTATAGATTGTCTTTCCCTTCCCATGAAATTTCAACACTATTTTCGCCTTTTCAGTTGGTTTTTGATAGATAGAAACCCCTTCCTTGCTCCCTCTCTCGTTAATTTTCACCTCAATCTCTTTTTTTGCAGAATCTGGATTTCCTTTCATGACCTCCCCATTCGCTGGAGACTCCACTGAAGGCGCATACAGTTGATAATCCCCCGCCCATTGACTTTCCTTCTGGGCAAAAAAAGCTTTTGTATCCAAAAAGCATTCTGCAACCTTTCCATCAAAATTCTCAAAAACAGACATATCCGGCATCACCGCAAACAAATAGCAAATAACAATCAATACCCAGACAATCTTGTGGGACATTGGCCGAAAATCCATGGGTTCTTTATCAAATCTCTCCCCTGATTCAATGATTTTATCATCAAGTGACTTTCCCCAGAAACGATTTCTGCCAACTGCTGCCACAATCGTGGAGGCAGCAACAACATATAACTTTCCCACCTGTTTTTTCAGCGACAGCTTATTTCCCAATTTATTGGCCAGCCTGACCAGAAGAACAATTCCCGCCACATATACCGCCAATTCAGCCAAGAAACGAACGGGCCAGGGCAGCTGCATGAAATACCAAATT
>CASGVX010000205.1 GCA_949346185.1 uncultured Lachnospiraceae bacterium | reverse complement strand
TAATCGGTCAGGTTGAAGGGAAACAGCAGGAACTGATGATGGATGCATTGAATGTTGCAAACGAGGATGTGTACTGCGATAAACTGCGCTTGAATCAGGTGCTGCTGAATCTATTGAGCAATGCCATTAAATTTACTCCCTCCAAGGGGAAAATTTGTGTGTTCATTGAACAGAAGGATGGGGCTCCGGAGGGATATGGCACCTATGTTATTCGGGTGAAGGATACTGGCATTGGGATGACGAAGGAATTTGCAGAAAAGGTATTCAATCCCTTTGAGCGGGAGAGGACTTCCACCGTCAGCGGCATTCAGGGAACTGGCCTGGGAATGGCGATTACGAAGAGCATCATAGATATGATGGGGGGAACCATTGATGTGGTAACGGCGCCAGGCCAGGGAACGGAATATATCATTCAAATGAATATGAGGCTGCAGGAGAAGCAGAGGGAACTTAAGCCTATTGCGGAATTGACAGGGGTGCGCGCCTTGGTTGTGGATGATGATTTTGATACTTGTGATGCTACTACCAGAATGCTGAAAAAATTGGGAATACAGTCTGAGTGGACGATGTCTGGAAAAGAGGCCATTCTTCGGACGAAGCAGTCCCAGAGCTTGGAAGATGATTTCGGCGTTTTTATCATAGACTGGCGGCTGCCTGATTTGAGGGGCGCAGAATTGGCAAGGCAGATTCGGTCTATCGTGGGGAATGAGATTCCCATTCTTGTCATGACTGCCTACGATTGGGCGGATATCGAGGAGGAAGCGAGGAAGGCGGGCGTAACGGCATTCTGCAGCAAGCCGGTATTTATGTCTGATTTGCAGGCGGCATTGTCCAGAGCCATCGGCAAGCAGGTGGTGATCTCTGAGGAGATAGGAGAAGAAAGGAAGTTTGATTTTTCCGGAAAGCGGATTCTGCTGGTGGAGGATAATGAGCTGAATCGGGAAATTGCCGTGGAAATTTTGACAGAGGCAGGGATAGAAATCGAGGAGGCAGAAGACGGATCCATTGCCCTTGAGAAGGTACGGAATGCTGCGCCTGGGGAGTATGATTTGGTTCTTATGGATATTCAAATGCCGGTGATGGATGGATATGAGGCATGCAGACGGATTCGAGCCTTGGAAGATGAAGAGCGATCATCCATCGTCATTGTTGCCATGACGGCCAATGCTTTCGAGGAAGATAAGATGGCGGCGATAGAAGCCGGGATGAATGGGCATATCGCCAAGCCTCTGGATGTGGAAGTGCTATTCGGGACGCTGGAGGAGATTTTTGCAGGGAGGAGCAGTTCCTGTACGGGATAGAGAGGAGGGGGAAAGAGAGAGTCTGGCAAGACGGAGGCGGAACAGAAGGCAGAGCGGCGCAGGGAGTTTCGTCTGCCTTGCAGCGATTGTTGAGGCGGTTGCTTTCTTCCGTATGACTGTGAATAGCAACAATCTCTTATAATTTGATTCCCTGCAGCAGCTTGGCAAAGGGGCTTTCGTCGCCGGATTCTGCACTGTCATTCCGATATTCTTCCGGAATATCGTATTCCTGTGGATCCAAGGGCGTTTCATCCTCAGTCAGAGCCTTGATGCTGAGGGAAATCCTGTCTCCCTCGATTTTGATAATCTTTGCCTTCGCAGTGTCTCCCAGCTTGCACACTTCCTTGGGGGATTTGATGAACTTATTGGTAATCTGGGATACGTGGCACAGTCCGGTCAGACCCTCCCCGAAATTGATAAATACGCCATAGGATTCCATGCGCTCAATCTTTCCTTGGATGATGTCTCCCACGGTCAATCTGCCAATTTTCTTGGTCTGCTCCACCACTGCCCGTTCTTTTTCAATGGCCTTGGCAGAGAGTACCAGTTTCTTTTCCGAGGGAGTGACGGTGATGATGACCGCATCCACTGTCATGCCCACATAGCTCTCCGTATCCTCCACATAGGCGAGGGATAGCTGGGAGGCGGGGATGAAGGCGCGGATGCCTCTCACATAGCCCGCCACCCCGGCGGGAACCGCCTCTGTGATTTTGACGGAGTGGACGGCGCCATCTTCATAGTCCTCTTTCAACTCGTCCCACACCAGAATGTCATTGGCCGCTTTCAGGGATAGAATCACGCTGCCGCTGGCGTTTTCCGGTTCCAGCACCATGGCCTTGACAGAATCGCCAATGTCAATGTCTCTCTTGATGGAAAAGGATGGGTCATGGCTGCATTCCTCTAGGGGGATGATGCCCTCCGTATAATAATTCAAATCTACTGTAACTTCCGTGTCGGAGATGCCGATTACCGTCACGTCCAGAATATCCCCTTCCTTGATAATCTGAAAGGAAGAGTCCAGTTCCTTTTCAAAATCCTTCATACTCTCTGCCATGATATTCCCCCGTTTCTATAGCGTATTTTTGCGCGATTACTTTCTGCCAAGGTAATGGAATGTGAATATATCAATACCATTGGCTTTTCATATATCCATTAGTGTAATCCATTTGGCCCTATTTTGCAAGGTGCAGAGCGATCAATGTTTATCATGAATCTGCGAACTGATAGCCTAAGTGGCGCATATAATAAAAGCATATGACAAAAGAGCGGATGGGAAGCGCCGCAGAAAGGAAGGTACGATGAAAAAATCTCACGACATTCGAATTAACCGAAACCTTTTACACCCATGGCTGGATTTCCGACTGGGATTGCTGCTGGAGGAAGCGGCAAAAAAGGGAATCTATCTGATTATCACGGAGGGCTACCGCACGAAGAAGCGCCAGGATGCCCTGTATGCCCAAGGTCGCACCAAGCCTGGAAAAATCGTGACAAATGCGAAGGGGAGCACCTACTCTTCCCAGCATATGTGGGGGATAGCCTTTGACGTGGCAATCAATGACAGCAAGCGTCTCTATGATAAGGCATTATTGAAGAAGGTGGCGAAGATTGCAAAGAAAATAGGTCTTGGCTGGGGTGGGGACTGGAAGTCCTTTCCGGATACCCCTCATTTTTATCTAAAGAAATGGGGGAGTACCACAAGCAAACTGAAAAAGACCTACGGCACTCCGGCTAAATTCAAGAAGACTTGGACGAAGAAGGTTCAGAGGAAGAAGGGGCTGCTTCTGTGGAAGGATCGGGAGAAAAAGAGCAGCCATCTCAGAATTCCTAATGGGACAAAAGTTAAGGTGATGTATGTGTCCAAGGAGTGGTATGCCAAGGTGAAGTATAAGGGAAAGGTGGGATTCCTGAATAAGAAGTATTTAAAATGACGTTGCCATTCTACTGCCAGTTTGCTATAATTTATTAAAGTATCGGATATCCTAGTATACAGTATTCAATATCAGTGATACAGTATACTGGGCATGGAGTTTTTGTTAGAAAATGGTGTTTCCCGTCGGGAAGCGGAATGGAGGCAGAGAATGAAAATATTGGTGACAGGCGGTACTGGCTATATCGGTTCCCACACTTGCGTGGAACTCTTGAATCAGGGATACGAAGTGGTTGTGTTTGACAACCTCTATAATTCCAAGATTGAAGTGGTGGATAAAATTAAAGAAATTACAGGAAAAGAGATTACGTTTTATAAAGCAGACATGTTGGATAAGGAGTCTATGCGCCCGATTTTTGAGGAGCACACCTTCGATGCGGTGATTCACTTTGCAGGATTGAAGGCGGTGGGCGAATCGGTGGAGAAGCCTCTTCTGTATTATCATAACAACTTGACGGGCACGCTCCAGTTGTGCGAACTGATGAATGAATATGGCTGCAAGCGGATTATCTTTAGTTCCTCTGCCACGGTGTATGGGTCTCCCAAGACAGTGCCGATTACGGAGGATTTCCCCCTGAGCACCACGAATCCCTATGGAAGCACTAAGCTGATGCTGGAGGGGATTCTGTCAGACCTCTGCGTGCCGGATCCGGAGTGGAGCGTGGTTCTCCTGCGCTATTTCAATCCCATTGGCGCCCATGAGAGCGGACTGATTGGCGAGAGCCCCAACGGCATTCCCAATAACCTGATGCCTTATATCACACAGGTGGCTATAGGCAACCTGCCCTGCTTGGGAGTATTTGGCAATGATTATGACACGCCGGACGGCACGGGCGTGAGGGATTATATCCATGTGGTGGATCTGGCGATCGGCCATGTGAAGGCACTGAAGAAGATAGAAGAGAAGGCGGGGCTTTGTGTTTACAATCTGGGAACCGGGCAGGGATATTCGGTACTGGATATCGTGAAAAACTTTGAGGCGGCAAACGGCGTAAAGATTCCCTACCGGATTAAGGAGAGGCGTGCCGGCGATATTGCAACCTGCTATGCGGATGCGGCGAAAGCGAAGGCAGAGCTCGGCTGGGTGGCAGAGAGAGGGATCAAAGAGATGTGTGAAGATTCCTGGAGATGGCAGAGCAATAATCCGAATGGATATGAAGAATAATTGATATATAAAATATATTGAT
>CASGVX010000204.1 GCA_949346185.1 uncultured Lachnospiraceae bacterium | reverse complement strand
ATATCTGGGGGATGTTTCGGATGCTTCTGGTGTCGGTGTACTGGTTCCATCCCTTTGTGTGGCTGGCTGTATCCTGCTCTAAGAAAGATGCGGAACTGTTCTGTGATGAGACGGTGATTGCCATGCTGGGGGAGGAAAGGCGTTTCTCTTACGGCGAAATGCTGGTGCGCCTTGCCGGGGATGCCAGATGGGGAGACTTTCGCTATTCCTTGATGCCTATGAGCAGAAGGGGAAAGGAGATGGAGAGGAGGATACGTGCGATCAGCGACAGGAAGGGCTATCCCAGATGGGCGCTGCTTCCTCTGCTGCTCATTCTTGCCGGGACGGTGGGCATCACCTGCAGTACGGGAGTGGGACCTTTGGAAAAGGGGAGAGAGAGCAGGGAAAAGGTATCAGAAAGAAAGGAGGAGAAGGCAGAGTTCTTCGGGAAGGAAGAAAAGGAGAGAAAGAATGCGTTGGGAATGGGGGCGGAGGCACAGGCACCGATTTCCGAAGAGAATTTGTTGTCCCAGTACCAGAAATGGCTGAGTGGATTACCCCAGATTCTGGGAGGCAGGCTTGGAGGATCCTCCAATCAGCAGAAGGGAGAGCAGGGAAACGGCATGGCATCTCCGGAGGCGTATAAATTGGCTTTTCAGCGGTATATACAGACATTTACGGAGGCAGTGAACACGGGGGATACGGCACAAATGCACTTGGTGCTGGCGGAAGGGAGCCGGGTTTATGAGCAGCAGTGCGCCCTGGTGAAAAATTACCATAAGCGGGGCATCCGGGAGGAAGTGAAGAAGTGCTCTATCGCTTCCGTGCAATTTACCGCTTCCTCTCAGGTGAAAATCAGTTCCCGGGAGAGAATCAAAGTATATTACGGGGATGACACGATGAAGGTGGTAAAGCAGAAGTACCAATATACCTGCGAGATGGTAGATGGAGGCTGGATTATCACTGAGATGCAAGAATTGTGATAGAGAAGGGAATTGTTTCCCATAATTTTTACATGAAAAAAAGTGCGGGAACATATTTCTCGCACTAGTTATAATTTCTTGTGGCAGAGTCCATTCAGATAGGTCTGAAACAATTCCCGATCTTTTTTGGAGAGGGAGCGCAGCGCATAGATGATTTCTTCTTCCTGATGAGAAAATCCTTCATGCGTTTTCGGGGGTGTCTGAAATTCAAAAAATTCCGACAGAGACATGCCGAATCCATTACAGATTTTTTCCAAGGTGGGGATGGATGGACATGTCTGTCGGTTGAAAATATTGCTCAAATTAGAGTAGGGTATGCTTGCTTCTTTTGCCAGGCGGTACAGTGACCAGTGCCTCCATTTGCACAAGCTGTCAATTCTCTTCAAAATATCATTTTCAATCATATATAGTACCCGCTTTCCAGTTGTTTACTATATTCTACCCAATTTGAGAGATAACTTTTAGATGTGTAATTGAATTATTATTTGACGAATATGGTCACATTGAGTTATAATTTTTTTATTATAGGAAAAATGTGTGATATATGTTTAAAATTTCTATGAAATTAGGCAGAATACATCAGGATAACTGTTCTAAAAATTTAATGTTGGGAGATTTGCTTTATGAGTAAAGATGGAATGATTCATGATTTGAAATGGCAGCTGCAGCTGCAGAATATCTTAATTGAGTGTATTTATGTATTGCATGCGAGACAAGATATGGAGGTGGCGATGGAAGACATGCTCTCCATGATTGGCCAGTATTATGGTGGAGAAAGGGTGTATATTCTTCAGTTCGATCCTGACAGAAAGTGGATGGACAATACTTATGAATGGTGCAAGGCAGAGGTCCCTTCCGTGAAGGACAGCAGGCAGCATATGGAAATATCTGCCATTGAGCGTTGGTTTCCATGGTTTGAAAATTCGGAAAATTACATCCAATCTTTTATGAGGGAGACATTGGGGAAGATTTCTGGGGAGTGTCAGAGACGGGATTTTCAGGAAATGGAAAATACCATGGCAGTTCCGCTATTCTATGGGGGAAACCTGATGGGGCTTCTGGGAGTGGATAATCCCCATGGGGATAAGAAATCTTTTATTTTGCTCCGGTCGGTGGCGAGATTCGTCGTCCATGATCTGTTTTCTTGTGATGAGTATCAGTGATGGCATGACTTGATATCTTTGAGAATATGGTCTTTCGTAAAATAGAATTTGTATTTTTTCCCATAATATTATATAATGCCTTTTGGGTTATTGCTATTTAGGTCTATGAGATAGAAATGGCTGTGAATAGTTATTTTTGTCTCGTTTTGACTGCACAAGAATACATCAGGAGGATTGTCATGGGAGGATTTTTTGGCGTTGCTTCAAAGGAAGATTGTTTGTTTGATTTGTTTTTCGGAACGGATTACCATTCGCATCTGGGAACTAGGCGGGGCGGCATGGCTGTCTATGGGGAGAAGGGGTTTGACAGGGCGATTCACAATATAGAGAATTCGCCCTTCCGCACCAAATTCGATAAAGATATGCAGGAGATGAAGGGGAATTATGGGATTGGCTGTATTTCGGACTATGAGCCCCAGCCGTTAATCGTCCGCTCCCACCACGGCACATATGCGATCACCACGGTGAGCAAGATCAATAATGCCCAAGAGATTGTGGACAATATTTTTACTAACAATCATTCCCATTTCTTGGAAATGAGCGGAGGAGATATTAACCCTACGGAATTGGTGGCCGCCATCATAAATCAGAAGGAAAATATCATCGAGGGAATCCATTATGCCTTGGAATTGGTGGAGGGCTCTCTGACCTTGATGCTTCTGACCCCCAAGGGGATTTATGCCGCTAGGGATCAATACGGCAGGACGCCTATGGTGGTAGGACATAAAGAGGATTCTTACTGCCTGTCCTTTGAGTCTTTTGCCTTTCAGAATCTGGGATACCGACCTCTGAAGGAACTGGGGCCGGGGGAGATTATCGTGGTGAACGAGGAGGGGATCAAGACGTTGATGGCACCGGGCAGCAAGATGAAGATCTGCACGTTCCTCTGGGTTTATTATGGATATCCTTCCAGTTCCTACGAGGGGATTAGCGTGGAGCAGATGCGCTATAATTGCGGCGTCAATATGGCAAAGAGGGATCAGGTGAAGCCTGACATTGTGGCCGGGGTGCCGGATTCTGGCACGGCTCATGCCATCGGCTATTCCAATGAATCGGGCATTCCTTTTTCCAGGCCCTTTATCAAGTATACCCCTACTTGGCCCAGATCCTTCATGCCTACCATGCAGAGCAAGCGCAATATGATTGCCAAGATGAAGCTGATTGCGGTGCATGATTTGATCAAAGATAAGAGCTTGCTTTTGATAGATGATTCCATCGTGCGGGGAACCCAGCTTCGGGAGACTACGGAATTTCTGTATGAGAGCGGCGCCAAGGAAGTGCACATCAGGCCGGCGTGCCCGCCCCTTGTATATGGATGCAAATTCTTGAACTTTTCCCGCTCCACTTCGGAGATGGATTTGATTACCCGGAGGGTGATTGCTAAATTAGAAGGGACGGAAGAGGTGCCGGAGGAGGTGCTGCAGCAGTACACCAATCCGGAATCTCCCAAGTATGAGGAGATGATCGAGGGCATCCGAAAGGAGTTGAATTTTACCTCTCTGCGATATAACCGCTTGGATGATATGCTGGATGCGGTGGGGATTCCCAAGGAAAACCTGTGCACCTACTGCTGGGACGGCAGGGATGTGTGAAAGTATGGATGAGAAGGGCATGAATTGCAGAGAAATGAAGCGGGAAGTACTGAAAACTCTGGTATTGTTATCCGTCCCTACAATGATAGAACAGATTTTATCTACCCTTTTTCAGTATGTGGACACGGCTATGGTGGGGCGGCTGGGGGAGCGGGCTACCGCTGCGGTGAGCGTGACTACCACGGTGACTTGGCTGGTGAACAGCATGGCCTCTGCCCTAGGTGTGGCGGTGCTGGCTATGATTTCCAAGGCGGTGGGCAGCAGGGATGGCAGCCTGATTCGGAGGATAGCGGGCCATGTGGTGCTGGCGGTGGTTGTGTGCGGCCTAGTGATGACAGTGGCCTCGGTGGCTTTTAGTCCTTGGATTCCCCGGTGGATGGGGGCGGAGAAGGATGTGCAGGGAGAGGCATCCAGATATTTCCTAATTATCAGCCTGCCCTTGCTGTTCCGGGCTGCCAGCACGATTTTCGGCGCTGCTATCAGAGCTACGCAGGATACGAAGACGCCCATGTTTATCAGCATGGGCTGTAATTTTTCTAATGTTTTGCTGAACGGAATATTGATCTACGGATTAAGATTGGGAGTGACTGGGGCGGCATTGGGGTCAGCCGTATCCTACACGTTGTCCGGGATTCTGATGTTCCGGGCTTTCTGCAGAAAAGATTCCCTGCGGTTTCCTTGGCGGGAGTTTCGGGTGGAAGGCAGAATAT
>CASGVX010000203.1 GCA_949346185.1 uncultured Lachnospiraceae bacterium | reverse complement strand
ATTAAAAGGAAAACAAATTCATGAGATACAACCTGTTAAGTTTAGTGGAAGTCCATACTTCGGATGCCCAGGCCTTTGAGGATGTGATTGCCGATCTGGAGAATACCCGGGCCAGGCTGGAGCAGGAGCATGAAGAGGCATCTCGGAATCGGAAGGAGATTGATACGCTAAAGCGGGAACTGAGGGAGAAGAGCGAGAAACTGGACAACTCTAAGGAGCGCATTCTTGCCAATGCCAATGCGGAGGCCGGCCGCATTCTGGAGAAGGCGAAGGAATACGCTGACGAGACGATACGAAAATATAATAAATGGGCTAGGAGCGACAGCCATATCCGGGAGATGGAGGAGGAGCGGGCAAGGCTTCGGGAAGAGATTAAGGAGAAGGATGGCAGGCAGATTAAGAAGGAGAAGAAGAAGCGGACGGCTTCTGTCCGGGCAAAGGACTTGATGATTGGGTCGGATGTGCGGATTTTCTCCCTCAATTCTGTGGGGACGGTGAGCACGCTGCCCAATGAGAAGGGAGAACTCTTCGTTCAGGCGGGGCTGCTGCGCACGAAAGTGAAATTGAATGATATTGAATTGATTAAGAAGCAGGAGCCGAAACAGGAGAAGAGGCAGACGGGGGGAGGGCGGATTCGCATGGATAAGTCCATGGGGATTCGCCAGGATGTGAATCTCATAGGCATGACGGTGGATGAGGCCATGCCGGTGCTGTCTAAATATTTGGATGACGCCTATCTCGCCCATCTGGACAAGGTGACGGTCATTCATGGAAGAGGCACTGGGGCTCTGAGGAAGGCGGTGCATGGCCATCTGAAGAGGACGAAGTATGTGAAGTCTTTTCGGCTGGGAGAATTCGGCGAGGGAGATATGGGAGTGACGGTAGTGGAATTCCAGTGATGGGATTCGTGGATGTTGAGAAGGGGCTAGGCTTTGGCGATGGAATGATAGAGACGGAGATAGATGCGGCATAGGTGTCTGGGACATCTGTGCCGGGACAATATGAGAGGGAGGAACTTCATGGCAGAGAAACAGAGGATACTTATTGTGGACGATGACGAGAATATTGCGGAACTCATCAACCTTTATCTGGCAAAGGAGTGCTTTGATGTGAAGATGGTGCATGACGGGGAGGCGGCGCTTGTGGCGGTGAGGGATTATCAGCCGGATTTGGTGCTGCTGGATGTAATGCTGCCGGGGATTGATGGGTACGAGGTGCTGCGGGAGGTGCGGAAGGGTTCTGACTTGCCGGTGATTATGCTGTCGGCGAAGGGAGAGGTTTTTGACAAGGTGCTGGGGCTGGAACTGGGGGCGGACGACTATATGATCAAGCCCTTCGATTCCAAGGAACTGGTGGCTAGGGTGAAGGCGGTGCTTCGGCGTTTCCACCACGAGATCGTGTCTCCCACGGCCGCCACGGATGACCTGCCGGTGGAGAAGGTGAGTTATCCGGGGCTTTCCATTAATCTGACGGATTATTCCGTGAGCCACAATGGGGATTTGGTGGATATGCCCCCTAGGGAACTGGAGTTGTTTTATTTTCTTGCCACCCACCCCAATCAGGTTTTTACCAGAGAGCAGCTGCTGGATCATATATGGAGTTATGATTATATTGGGGATACAAGGACGGTGGATGTGCATATCAAGCGTCTTCGGCAGAAATTCCGGGGGCAGCATTCTTGGAAATTGGTGACGGTGTGGGGGATTGGATATAAATTTGAATACCGAGAGGATTAGCGGATGAAACTAGGGATCAAGTGGAGGTTCATACTGGGGTATTTGCTCCTTCTGGCTGCTGGCCTGGCTATTCTGGATGTGGGCGGGGACTGGATCATTTACCAGAGAATGGTGGAGCAGCAGACCGATGTGCTTTATGAGGAGGCACGGGAAATTTGCGTGGAATATGTGCCGAATATCAGGGTGCTGCGCACGAGGGGGGCTACGCTGGAGCGTCAGTTCCGCTCTCTGGGGAAACTGACGCAGACTAGGATATGGCTGGTGTCTTCTTCTGGCGAGATTCTGCTGGATTCAGAGAATAAGGAATCTCGCAAGGGCGAGAATATCAATACCTATGATGGGAAGTTTTTAGAGAATCAGTCCCTGACAGGCAAGCGTCCGACAGGCCTTTTGGAAGAGAGCGTGGTGAGCGTAATCTATCCGGTGACGGAGTGGCTGGAGACTAATGGCTACGTGGTGGCGATGAAGCCGGATGCGGAGCTGCGCAGCAGGGTGTATCGCTACACGGATGGGATAATGGTGTGTTACTTGGCGGTTATGTTTCTGTTGGGAATCGTGTTCCTATACCTGTATTTCCGGTCGGTATATCCTCTGAAGAGATTGACTCAGGCTACGAAGGAATGTGCGGATGGCTCTTTTGACAATCTCGTGGTGAATAAGCTGCCCAGGGAGCAGAAAGAGATGGCGGATGCGATCAATTACCTTTCCGGCAGGGTGAATACTATGAATGAATACCAGAAGAAGTTTATCGCCAATGTATCCCACGATTTCCGTTCTCCGCTGACTTCCATCAAGGGATATGTGGAGGCGATGGCGGACGGCACGATTCCTCCGGAGATGCAGGGGAAATATCTGGATATCATTTTATTTGAGGTGGATCGGCTGACCAAGCTGACGGGAAATCTTCTGGAATTAAATCAGCTGGATTGCCGGGGAATGACCCTGGATTGGTCGGAATTTGATATCAATGAGGTAATCAAGCAGACTTCTGCCAGCTTTGAGCAGAGATGCATGGAAAAGAGGATTTCTTTGGATTTGGTTTTTGAGAAGCCTATGTGCATGGTTTGGGGAGATATGGGGAAGATTCAGCAGGTGGTGCAGAATATTTTGGATAATGCCATTAAGTTCAGCCATCAAGATTCTGTGGTGGAAGTACATACTGCCAGACAGAGCCACAAGGTGTTCGTGTCGGTGAAGGATCATGGCATTGGCATTCCCAAGGAGAGCATTTCCAAAGTGTGGAGCCGATTCTACAAGACGGATCTTTCCAGAGGCAAGGATAAAACCGGGACCGGGCTGGGACTTTCTATTACCAAGGAGATTGTGGATGCCCATGGGGAAAATATCAATGTAATCAGCACGGAGGGGGTTGGGACGGAATTTATCTTCTCTATGCCGACTAAGAGGTAACAAGTTATTCATACTATATTCATAAATTTATAGTATAATATGTAATATTATTGTTATTATTCATAATGCCTGATGCGTGGTGGGGAGTCGTTGCCAACTGCAGTAGGATTTGGCATGTATTGGGCAGATTGTGCGAATAGAAGGTGGAGATACATGGGAATAAAGAAGGGGAATGAACAGATTCATCGGGAAAAAAAATACCAGTTCATGAAAGAGCAGGTGCGGCCTGACAGGAAGAAGCAGGCATGGGCCACCTGTAGGAGATTGGGGATGCTGGCAGTGACGGCGGCCATATTCGGAGGAATAGCCGGAGCCACATTTCTGGCTGTAAAGTTCCGGTTTGACAAAACGCCTGCCAAGGCGGTGAAGATGGTTTCTTCCACGCCTTCTTCCACTGTGATGCCCACCCCTTCTCCTGTGAGGGACGCAGTTTCAGGCGGGAAGAAGATGAATCTCAGCGAGTACAGCCGCCTGTCAGAGGAGCTGGCAGCGGTGGGGGACACTTTGGAATATTCTCTGGTGGGAGTACGGGGCAAGCAGGGAGATTTCAAACAGTGGCATGGATATGTGCTGGGAAGCCAGTTATCCTTTGGGCTGGTTTTTCAGGAAAACCATAGGCATTATTATATCCTGACCATGGGGGATGCTGTCAAAGGACAGACTTCCGTGCAGGTGAGGCTGGCGGACAATTCCGTTGTGGAAGGGCAGATTTTGGGAAAGGATGATGTGCTGAATCTGGCGGTGGTGTCGGTGAGAAAGGAAATAATTTCTGATGAACTGCGGCAGAAGATAGAGGTATCCAGCCTTGCGGGGGAGGCTCAGGTGGTAAATGGCTCTAAAGTCATTGCAGTGGGGGCTCCCAGCGGCGTGATTGGCTCTGTGATGACTGGCAGCATCAGCCATGATGAGATCGCAGTGCCTATATTGGATAATGAGTTGCGGGTGTTTTCCACGGATATCCACTACTGCGATCAGGGGAATGGCGTGATGCTGGACGAGGGTGGAAGAGTGATTGGCGTGATTACCCGGGAGTTCCCGGAGTATACGGGAAAGGGCGGCCTGTCTTTTGTCGATGCGGCTTCCATACAGGAAACGGTGCGTTTCCTCCGCAAGGGGAAAAAAGCGCCCTATATGGGGATTTTGTGCAAGACGCTGCAGGAATCCGTGGCACAGGCCCATGAGTTGGATCAGGGCGTGTATGTGACGGATGTTTACGCCAAGTCCCCCGCCTATCAGGGGGGGATGCGGGTGGCGGACGTGATTGTCCAAGTGGACGGAATGGAC
>CASGVX010000202.1 GCA_949346185.1 uncultured Lachnospiraceae bacterium | reverse complement strand
CCTTTGGCATGCAGCTTCTCTTTGTGGCGGCCATATTTGCCCTAGGGCTGGTGGTAGCAAAGCATCAGCAGCAGGAAAGCTAGGGAGGCATTCTTGGCATCTGCTGCCCTCATGATGGCTGGCCTTGGGTGTAATGCGATGGGAGCTATCAGTTCCATGGAAGAGTATTAACAGAAATGGCTGTGAATAGTAGCAACAGATTCAGATTGGAGGAAATGCAGCATGATGGAAGAAGTGACATATGTTTGGAATGATAGGAAAAGGAATTTCTTGGGGCTTCCTTGGACCTTTACCAAGTACGCCCTGACTCAGGACCGCCTGTTTATCACCACGGGCTTGCTTAAGACGGAGGAGGACGAGGTGCGGCTGTACCGGATTTTGGATATCACGAAGTCCAAGACCCTGTGGCAGAAGATTTTCAGCATGGGAACCATCAAGGTATCTTCCGCAGACAAATCGCTAGGGAATTTTGAATTGAAGAATGTGAAGAAGGTGGATGAAGTGAAGGAGATGCTCTCCCGCCTGGTGGAGGAATGCCGGGATAAGAAGCGGGTTGCCAACCGTGAGTTCATGGGGGATGATTTGGACGCTTTGGACGAGGACGTATAGGGGCGGAAGGGCTTATGATACTTTGGAGATGCGGATATGGCCTCCCGTGAGGATTTGGCTCAGTGGACATTCCAGCTTTCGGGTAAAGAATTTTACTGTAATGCCTGTCAGCAGGGCTGAGATGATGGTGCCTTCCCTTGTCCCCACGATGGAGAAGTGGAAGAATGCCAGGGATAGAGCCAGGGCTAGAATTACGCATGTCACGTCAAAGGCGATCTTCACATTGCCAAATTCTTTGTGGATGCCGTCGGAGATGGCTTTGACAAAAGCCTCGCCTGAGTTCATAATGACGTTTGCGGTGACGGAGAGCGCGATGCCGAACCCTAGGATGATAATTCCTAGGAGAACCATGACTAGACGGACTGGATAGGAGTTCACCGGAATGAAAGATACGGTCCACATTCCGAAAACGGTAAACCAGCCGAAGAGAAATGACAGCGGAATCTGCAGAAATTGCATGGGCTGGAACTTTCTGCGGAGTATGGCAATCTGTCCGGCAATCAGGATGCAGTTCCAGATAATCAGCCATGTTCCCAAGGAGAGGGAACTGAATTTGCAACTCATCACATTCGCCACGGAGGAGATGGGTGATACGCCCAGCTCCCCGTGCTTTGTGAATGCCACCCCTAGGGCGGCGAAGAATAGGCTTATGATAAATAGCAGGTAACGTTTTGCAGTCTCAGTTTTTGTCATTTGATTTCTCTCCTTCCATCGTCATATTATTTTTGATTCTGGAAAGAAGTGCATTTAGCTGCGCTTCTTCCGATGGGGTAAAGCCGGAAAGGGCTTTTTTTTCTATGTTGTCAAATTCTGCGTCTACCCGCATGGCCAATTCCTTGCCGGAATCTGTCAGATAGACATATAGGCTGCGGCGGTTTCCGTTTAATGGCTTGCGGGTAATCAGACCCTTGCCTTCCATCCCTGCCAGAACGGAAGTGAGGGTGGCAGGCTCGATATGGCATGCCAAAGCGATATCTTTCTGCACGGTGCCATCGTGGTCTCTCAGATAATCAAGGACTTTTGGCTGGCCGGAAGTAAGTTCTGTGTCCTTGATTCCGGTTAGCAGGGTCTTCTGAAAGAGCAGATGATTGGCCATAAGCAGATAGTGGAGGGATTCTTTCATGTTCTTGCTCCTTTTACTATATCAATTCTAATAATTAGATTTCAAACAAAGTATAAAATATATTGATCATATTGTCAAGGGCAACGTTGCTTAAATAATAGTTCGCTGCTATTCGCAGCCATTCATCCCATCATAAGATAGCCAAAGATGCGTTAGCATCGGCCGATGCTGCTAAGCAGCGGGGCTATCGCATGAAGGGATGAATGGCCGTGAATAGTAACATATTTTTTACATCCCGCAATAATCTTCTATAATCCTCTCAGTTTCCTCCACAAACCGTCTCATCTCCCTATCCGTTCCAATAGAAATCCGTAGATAATTCTCTATGCGGGGAGTGGAGAAATGGCGTACAAAGATATGCTTCGCCCGCAGCCCCTCATATATCACCTGAGCCGGCACAGTTTCATGGGTGGCAAAAACAAAGTTGGTCATGGAATCCTGAAAGGCAAATCCTAGCCTGGCCAATTCCTTCTTCGTCCACTCCCTGGCAGACACTACCTTCCCGCAAGTTTCCCGAAAATATTCCTCATCTTCCATGGCGGCCACGCCAACCTCCGTAGACAGCCTAGTCATAGGATAACTATTGAAAGAGAAGCGCACATCATTCATGGCGGCAATCAAATCCCGGCTTCCAATGGCATGGCCGATCCGCATCCCCGCCAAAGACCGGGATTTGGAATAAGTCTGCACAATCAATACATTGTCATATCGCTCCACCAAATCCTTGGCCGACCCCTCTTGGCTGAAATCCACATAAGCCTCGTCAATGATTACCACCACATCCTGATTGTGACGCAGAATTTCCTCCAAGGCATCAATTCCCTGATAAACGCCCGTAGGGGCATTGGGATTTGCAATGACCAGTCCTCCGTTTTCTCCAAAATAGTCCTCCTTCACCATTCGGAAATCCTCATCCAAAGGAATCTGACGGTAAGGAATCTGAAAAAGTTCAGCCCACACGTCATAAAAAGAATAAGTTATATCCGGAAATAAAATGGGCTGCTTGCTATTAAAAAATGTCATAAACGCAATGGCAAGCACATCGTCAGACCCCACTCCCACAAATACCTGCTCCCTCTCCACCCCGTTGTACCGGGCTATGGCTTGCGTCAGCTTTTCCGATGCCGGATCGGGATAGAGACGGAGCATATCCTCCCTATAGCGATCCAGCACCTTCCGCACCTTGGGAGAAGGAGGATAGGGATTCTCATTGGTATTTAACTTAATCATATCTGGAAGATCTGGCTGTTCTCCCGGCACATAGGGCTGTATTTTTCGCAAATTGTCTCTCCAATTTCCCATGGAATCTCTCCTTTTGAACTAATTATGAACAGGTCAGCACACTAGAAGCACTCTGCTAATTTCTCAAAAGCTGCGAAGGAACGCTTAATCATCTCCGGGTCTACGCAGTAGGCGATCCGCACATACCCGGGACACATGAATGCGCTGCCCGGCACTAAGAGCAGATTGTATTCCTTTGCCTTTGCCACAAATGCACCATCATCCCCGCCCTTTGCCTTCACCCACAGATAAAAGGCTCCCTGAGGCTTGGAACATTCAAAACCCAATTCTGTCAATTTACCATAGAGCAATCTCCTATTCCTATCATAGGCAGACACATCCGTACTTGCATCCAGACATCTCGCCACCGCCAGCTGCTGAAGGGATGGCGCATTGACAAATCCTAGGATTCTGGTGGCAATGGTAGCGCCATCCACCACATTTTCAAAATCATCCACCTCATTGGGAATCACCAGATAGCCGATGCGCTCTCCCGGCAGAGATAAGGACTTGCTATAGGAATACCCCACGATGGTATTGTCATAATATTTGGTAAGATATGGCACTTCTACCCCGTCATAGGCAAGTTCCCGGTATGGCTCATCCGCAATGAGATAAATCGCCGTAGCAAATTCTTTCTGCTTCTCTTCCAGTATGGACGCCATTTTCTTAATCGTATCCTCAGAATATACCACGCCCGTGGGATTGTTGGGCGTATTCACAATGACCGCCTTGGTTCTTGCACTAATCTTCTTCCCAAACTCCTCTAAATTCGGCTGAAAGTCGGGAATACCGGGGGAAATCGCCACCATTTTTCCATCCACGTTGGCCACGTAATTATTGTACTCTCCAAAATAGGGTGCGAAGGCAATCACCTCGTCCCCGGGATCGACCAAGGTTTTCAAAATGGTATTCAGCCCCCCGGCCGCCCCCACCGTCATGATAATATTCTTCCGGCCAAAGGACGTGCCGAATTTATCATTCAAAGAGAGGGCAATCGCTTCCCGCACCTCCTCATGCCCGGCATTGTTCATATAGCCATGGATCTTATTAGGGTTCTCCTCATTCAATATGGCAATCATCTGCTCCCTTACTGCCTTGGGAGGCTCCACGCTGGGATTGCCCAAGCTGAAATCATACACATTTTCCGCCCCGAATTTCGCCGCCATCTTCTTTCCTTCCTCGAACATAGCCCTAGTCACGGAACTTCCTTCCACGTATTTTGCCATCTTTTTCGCTATCATAACATTCCCTCTTCTCTTCCATTCATTTTCTGCATGTCGCAAGGTTTTACATTTCCGATTCGTAGTCATCAACTTAAAAATAAATATATTTGACGGCTGCGAGATAAAAAAACAACAAAAAAATGCGCGATCAGGGGTTCGAACCCTGGACACCCTGATTAAGAGTCAGGTGCTCT
>CASGVX010000201.1 GCA_949346185.1 uncultured Lachnospiraceae bacterium | reverse complement strand
AGAGACCACAAAACTCACCAAGAAGAAAGACATTGTCAAGGAATATACCTACGACAGTGCCGACAATAAGTCTGCCTTTGACGTGACCGTAGGCGGGGAAAACAAGCTTTCCCTCCGCTATGCTTATGACGGGGAATCCAAACTGGCTTCCGTCACCGATGAAAAAGGTAATCAGGTAGTGGGATACACCTATGACAAAGATGGAAACCTGTCAGAGAGGAAAGTGCCGGGGAATCATCTGACCACCACTTACGCCTACGACTATCAGAACCGCCTGACAGGGATGAAGAATCAGACAGGCAGTGCCGGAGTGGTTTCTGAGTACAGTTCGGAATATTTAGAGAATGGGCAGAAGTCCAAGGAAGTCTCCTCGGTTCTTGGCAAAGATGGAAAGAAGCGAAGCAGCACAGCCACCTACACCTATGATTTGCTTGGCCGCCTCCGGAAAGAAACCAGAACCGGAAGCGAGGACATTACCTATTCCTACGACAGCAATAACAACCGAAAAGAAATGACGGTTGGGAATAAAGTAACTGCCTACAGATACAACAAAAACGATGAACTGCTCCGCACCGATACGTTAAATACTGACACGGAGGAGGATTCTGTTGTGATATATAAATATGATAAAAACGGAAACCAGCTTGCCACGGTCAATCGTTATGAAATCCCCAGTGACAAGAAAGACAGCACCTATGTTGACATCGATGTGACGCTGGGGGACAATCGGCTGAACGAGAACGTAGTCAATCATTACAATGCACTGAACCAGTTGTCACAGACGCTTACAAAGAATTACAAAGTAAGCTTTACTTATGATACCGAAGGACTGCGTACCAGTAAGACGGTGAATGGGGAGAAGACTGTCTTTGTCTGGGATGGAGACCAGTTGGTAATGGAACTCTCTGAGAGTGGCAAGGTGCAGAAACGGTATATCCGTGGAAACGACCTTGTGTATGCCGACAAAGGAGAAGATACAGAGAAACAGTATTATGTGACTGACACGCATGGTAATGTGGTGCAGCTGACGGATGAGGGTGGTAAGGTTATTAAGACTTATGAGTATGATTCCTTTGGCAATGAAGTAAAGCCGGATGAGAAGGATGAGAATTCCTTCCGTTATTGCGGGGAGTATTATGATAAAGAGACAGGAGAAGTGTATCTCCGGGCAAGGTATTACCAGCCGGCAGCGGGGAGATTTTTGACAAGGGATACCTATACTGGGGAAGAGGAAGAGCCGTTAAGTTTGCATTTATATGCGTATTGTGGATATGATGGGGTAAATTATATTGATTTAACAGGGAGTAAAGCAGTCGTTGCTCAGCCGTCGCCAACACCTAGACCGACTGTAAAACCAAAATCTGCACCTAGACCGCAGCCAGGACCAGCTCCAGACGCTAATAAAGGTTTTACTATGCCGCGCTAAGCGTATTGCATATGTGGAAAGCACCTATTTCTATGGCTTTCCGGCGTTTGAGAGAGGGCTGGTGATACATTTTCTGTTATCTTTTGCTGCAAGAGCAGGGGATGGCTTGAATGAAGGATGCATGCGTTGGCTGTGCGAGTGCGGAGCGAAAGTGCATGATTTCCCTGCATTTCGGGACGATTGGGGATGGCGCCCCAGTGAAATCTGGCAGATATTTTCTAGGTGGAATGTTGTTATTCTAAGTGTTATTTTTAATTTGCAATGTAGGAATGATTTCGAGTGATTAGGAGGAAGATAAGTATGGGAAAAAATCAAAAGAGATATGATGGCGCCCATGTGCTTTTGCGTCTGAATGAGTACCAGAGAAAGGATGGAATGTATCTGTATAAATACAGGGACGAGACGGGGGAGACTAGGATTGTCTACAGCAAGGCGCTGGCGAAATTGAGAGAGAAGGAAAAGAGGATTCAAAGGGACTTGGAGGATGGCATCCTCACGGGAAGGCGGAATGCCATCACTGTAAATGACATGTTCGGGATTTATATGGGAGGAAAGACGGAACTGAAGGAGAAGACCCGCATCAATTATGAATACCTGTTTGGAAAATATGTCAGCGGGAGAGTGGGAAAGGAAAAGATTGCGGAGGTGAAATACTCCCAAGTGAAGCAATTCTATATTTATATGATTAAGGAAGTGGGCTTTCAATTGAGCAGTCTGGAAATCATACACACAATCCTTCATTCGGTATTTAACCTTGCGGTGCGGGATGATTATATCAGGAAAAATCCCACGGAGGGAGTGCTGACGGAGCTGAAGAAAGATTATAAATGGCACAGGCCGAAGAGGCATGGGCTGACGGAGGAGGAGCAGGTCGCTTTTCTAACCTATGTGTCGGGGAGCAAGAGGTATCGAAGCTGGCTTCCGCTGTTTGTCTTGCTGCTGGGTACGGGGTGTCGGATAGGGGAAATGATTGGGCTTACATGGCAAGACTGTGATTTCGAGAAGAATCTGATAGACATTAATCACAGTACCTCTTATCTAAAGGGCAAGGATGAAAAGTTTGCATTTTCCATCGGAAGTCCCAAGTCGGAGACGGCGAGGCGGGGGATTCCCATGCTTGAGGTAGTGCGGCGGACCCTTCTGGAACTGCAGGAGGCGCAAGGACACAGGCCGCCTGAGGAGTTGGAGATTGACGGCTATACGGGATTTGTTCTGCGCAATAGGAATGGCAATGTGTATAATCCCAGCAGCGTCAATAGAACCATTATCCGCATCGTAAAGGCGTATAATTGCGAGGAGAGGGATCGTGCGGAGCAGGAGGGCAGGGAGCCGTTGCTGCTTCCCCATTTTAGCGCGCATAGCCTTCGCCATACGTTTTGCTGCCGGCTCTGCGAGAATGAGACGAATATTAAGGTGATTCAGGAGATTATGGGGCACAGCGATATTGCCACTACCATGAATATTTATGCGGAGGTTGCGGAGAAGAAGAAGCAGGAGGTGTTTTGCAAGCTGGATGGGAAGATTAAGCTGCTTTAGGGACAGGCAGCTAATCATATGGCGCCCTGCTTCACGGAAGTATGAACAACTGAAACGCCGCTACGCTCTGGGTATCGGATTTTTAATTTGAAAACTGCCAAATTATTGGCTGTTTTTATAGAAGTGATCTTTTTCTAGAAATAACCGTGAATAGATGTCATATGATACAAATAGTATATAGGAAATATAAAATAATACTTGCGTAATATTAAAATCTGTCATATAATTATAGATGTCAATAGGAAGGATAATTTGTATCGCAAGAAAATACTCAAATGGAGGGAGAACTGGATGGGACAGATTTTTGACAATATTTTTCGCACGCTGTGTGAAAAGAATTCTAAACTTTTGATACCTTTGATTAATGAGGTGTTCCATAGGAATTACAAGATGACAGAGAAGATAGAGCTGCGGGCTGGGGAGCATCATGTGCTGGATGGAAATCAAGAGAAATTGAATAAGAGAATTACTGATTCCACGATTCGCATAGGTGAGAATTTATATCATTTGGAGTGCCAGAGCAATCCTGATGGATCCATGGTGCTCAGGATGGTGGAGTATGACTTTCACATTGCCTTGGAAAATGCGACGGAAGTGGAGGCGGGCTATGAGATGCGCTTTCCTGAATCCGCCGTTCTCTACTTGCGTCACAATGAGAATACCCCGGATGAAATCCAGATGAGGATTATATTTCCGGGAAATGCTAGCGTGAATTACAGTGTGCCAGTGATCAAAACCCAGCAGTATTCAGATGAAGACATTGTGGGAAAGCAATTGTATTTTCTTATTCCTTATTATATACTAAGATATGAGCATATCAGTGAGGAAGGATGCTTGGCGGAGATTTCCCGAGAGTATCGGAATTTGTATCAGGGCATGATAGAAGCCAGGGAAGCCGGAGTATTAAATGAATATGATATGTCAAATATTGTAGACTTTACTAATCGCTTGGTAGAGTATATTTTTGATGGGAATCAAAAAATGAAGAGTGAGGTGAGTGCTGTTATGGGAGGAGAAGTGCTAGAAACATATGCGGACCGAATGATAGCCCAAGGGATGGAGAAAGGCATGGAGAAAGGGATGGAGAAAGGCATGGAGAAAGGTTCTATACAAACGACAATAAAAATGGGCAGGGAGTTTGGAATGTCGGAGGAGAAGCTAGTTGAGAGATTGATGGAGGAGTTTTCCTTGGACAGGGAAGAAGCGGAAAGGGCATGTGCGGAAATATGAGAGGTGGGAATAGATGCGGCAAGCTATCCGCATTCGCTGATAGAAAGAAGATAGGAGGCGCAACATGGATTACGGTTTGATTGGAGAGAAGTTGGGGCATAGTTATTCGAAGGATATTCATGAGATGCTGGCGGATTACTGCTATGACTTATGCCCTTTGTCAAAGGAAGAGTTCAAGGGCTTTATGGAGCAGCGGGCGTTTCGCGCCATCAATGTGACGATTCCATACAAGCAGGATGTGATTCCGTATCTGGATAGCTTGGATGACAATGCCAGGGCGATTGGGGCAGTGAATACCATAGT
>CASGVX010000200.1 GCA_949346185.1 uncultured Lachnospiraceae bacterium | reverse complement strand
GTATATGTCCCTCTTACATAATATTCTTTATTTAACATTATCGTGCTGGGTATGGCGGCAAGGCACATGGACTTCTCCAAGGAGGCATGGATGAAGGTGATAGAGAAGACCGTTCCCCCAAAGACGGTAGAGATTAACCAGAAGGCATTTTTGGCTGGGTATGGCGCATGAGAGCAGCAATAAGGCATAGATGATGACGAATTAGGAGGCATGGCAGTATGATATGGAATGAAGCAAAGGAATGCATGAGCAGGGATGAAATGGAGCATTTGCAGAGCAAGCGTCTGGTCAAGACGGTGGACCGGGTATACCACAATGTGGAATTTTACCGGAAAAAGATGCAGGTGCTGGGAATTGAGCCGGGGGATATCAAGGGAATCGAGGATTTGTCCAAACTGCCCTATACCACTAAGAATGATTTGCGGGATACCTATCCTTTCGGATTATTTGCTGTCCCCGAGTCGGAGATTGTCCGCATTCATGCGTCTTCCGGAACCACTGGAAAGGCTACCGTGGTGGGCTACACTAGGAAGGATCTGGATATTTGGAGCGAATGCGTGGCTAGGGCACTGAGCCAGGCGGGGGTTACCCGGGGCGATATTATCCAGGTTGCCTATGGTTATGGATTATTTACCGGAGGGCTGGGCGCCCACGGGGGTGCGGAAAACCTAGGCGCCATGGTGGTGCCAATGTCTACGGGAAATACCAAGAAGCTTACGACGATGATGAAGGACTTTGGCGTGACTGCCATTGCCTGCACTCCCTCCTATCTCCTTCACATCGCAGAGGTGCTGGAGGATGCCGGGGATATTCCCAATATTAAGTTGAAGGCGGCAGTCTGCGGCGCAGAACCTTGGACGGAGAATATGAGGAAGCAGATTGAAGAGAAACTGCATATCAATGCCTTTGACATCTATGGCCTGTCCGAGGTGATGGGGCCGGGCGTTGCCTGTGACTGCCAATACCATAAGGGGCTTCATGTGTATGAAGACCATTTCCTGCCGGAAATCATCAGCCCTGACACTCTGGAGCCCATGGCAAAGGGCGAGACGGGAGAACTGGTATTCACCACATTGACCAAGGAGGGATTGCCCCTGTTGCGCTATCGCACCAAGGACTTGACTAGTATTGCATACGACAAATGCGAATGCGGCAGAACCTTGGCTCGGATTAGCCGATTCAAGGGGCGTTCTGACGATATGCTGATTATCCGAGGGGTTAATGTATTCCCATCCCAGATTGAGGCGGCACTGCTGGAAATGGGTGGCACCACGCCCCACTATATGATGATCGTGGATCGGAAGAACAATTTGGATACCTTGGAGATTCAGGTGGAAGTGGAGGAGCGTTTCTTCTCTGACGAGATTCGGGAGTTGGAAAATCTCACTAAGAAAATTGGCCATGTCATCCAGAATGCGATTGGGCTTGCGGCCAAGATTAAGCTGGTGGAGCCCAAGACCTTGGAGCGCAGCATGGGCAAGGCAGTGCATGTCATTGACAGGAGGACGCTTGACTAATACAATGAAGTTTATGCAAATAAATTGGAGGGCGGAATATGTTTATAAAGCAGTTGTCAGTTTTTATTGAAAATGAGGAGGGGCGTCTGGAGGAAGTTCTGGATGTCTTGAAGGAAGAGCAGATTAATATCATTTCCCTCAGCCTAGCGGATACTAGTGAGTACGGGATTCTCAGGCTGATTACCACAAAGCCGGAAGCGGCGCAGGCAGCCTTGAAGAATAAGGGCTTTACCGCCCGTCTGACAGATGTGCTGGCAGTGAGATTGTCCCATCAGGTAGGAACGCTGCAGGAAATGTTGGGCATTGTGTGCAAGGCTGGACTGAATGTGGAATATATGTATGTCCTGTCCAACAAGGAGGAGGATTCTTCCATCATATGCAAGATTTCCAACGGCGATGAGGCCGCCGAACTGCTGGAAAGCAGGGAAGTGAAACTGTTCAGTCAGGAAGATATTGCCAGAGTTTTTCAATAATGAATGAAGGAGCTGATACCATGATAGTGGATTTCCATACCCACATTTTTCCAGAAAAAATAGCGGCGAGAACCATTGAGAAATTAGAGAATATAGCCAATATCAAGGCGTTTACCGACGGAAGGGAGAGTAGTCTTGTGGCTTCCATGGAGGAGGCGGGGGTGGACGTGTCCATCGTCCTCCCCGTGGTTACTAGGCCGGAGCAGTTCAACACGGTCAATGAATTTGCGGCAAGGCTCAATGAAAAATATCAGGAACGGGAGCATCGGCTCTTATCCTTTGGCGGAATCCATCCGGATACCTTGGACTTCAAGAGGGAACTGCGCATCATCAAGGATTTGGGACTGCAGGGGATTAAGCTCCACCCGGATTATCAGGATACATTTTTTGATGATATCAAGTATATGCGCATCTTGGATTACGCCACGGAACTGGGGCTGGTGACAGTGGTGCACGCAGGGGTGGATATCGGCTTTCCAGACAATGTCCGCTGTACCGCGCAGCGCATTCAGAAAGTGATGGATGAAGTTGCGCCGGAAAGGATGGTACTGGCTCATTACGGAGCCTTTGGCTTGTGGGAGGATGTGGAGCAGTTGATCGCAGGGGAAAATGTATATCTGGACACCGCCTACATCTTTGGATTTATTGATGAAGACGCATTCTTGCGGATTCTTGAAAAGCATGGGGCAGACAAGGTTCTGTTTGCTACGGACAGCCCTTGGAGCGGCCAGAAGGAATCTCTGGCCCAGCTTCGCCGACTTGTTTCAGATCAGGAATGCGCGGAAAAAATCCTAGGGAAGAATGCGGAGGATTTGATACGCTTTTAAAAGCGTAGCCATTAAAAATCTGGATAAATATGCCGTTCTTCCTTGCACCTGAAATATCCGTCTAACGCCATGATAATCAGCAGCGGGATGAAGGTAATCAGGTACCTGCTGTTGCACTCCCACAAGATCTCAAAGAAGGTCAGTCCCAGCAGTGCGATTCTGCCCATTAGCAGCACATCCTGCCGCTGCCTGTTTTTCACTGCCATTATTCCAGACAATATGATGCCAACAAATAAAATCACATAGTAAGTCCAAGTATACACCAGGCAATAGTCGTGATGCTTCCCGTCCATTATCATGAACTGCACCACATCGTTATTCCTGTCTCGGGGCAGTCGGCTGAGATAGTTGTCTCCGGCGAGACAGCTGTCGCCCCATGTCCTGGGCAGTTTTCTGTGAAATATATGCATGAGCAGTCCATCCACGCCAAAATCATGCATTCTCTCTTGGATTACTTTGATATTTTCTGATTTTCGTTCTTTCATAGAGGGAAAATAAGCGGTGTAGATGACGTCTTGCTCGTGATATCCGCCCATGCCCTCCCTATTCAGTCCCATCATGATCCAGTGAGTCAGGGGGAATTGCCATTGCTCTTTCGCCTCGGCAGTTATCCCAAACTGATCCGAGGAGACTTGGTCAGAGAAACTTCCCACGGAATACCAAGTTCCCAGGCAGATAAGCATAGCAGAGGCAAGGATGGCTGCCTTTTCCCTTGCCCGGTGGTTTCTATGAAAAAGTTCTGCAAGAATCATTGCGATAAAAATGATAAATGGGATGACCTTGACGTGGTATGTGATGCCTGCAATCATCCCCGCCAGAATAGCATAGGCAATTCTCCTGAGAAACAAATCTTCCCGAAAAATCATGACGTGCAGATAGACGAGAACCGTCAGCAGAAAGAGCCCCGGCGTGTCCGTATATAAAAACTGGGCATACATATATAATGGGAGGCATCCCACGGAGAATAATCCCGCCAGCACTGCCCTCCGCATCCCCCATGTTTCCTTGCCGATGAGGTAGATCATATTGATTGCGCCCCACACGAAAAGGCAGCTGATTACGATGGATACGTTTTGGAATATTTCCAAATCTGCTGTGGGATGCAAATATTGAATGAGTTGAAAGAGCCCTGTCATGCAAATCAGGCAAAGTTGGTTATTGGGGTAGCGGGCGTAGTATTCCGGTGACTGCAGACGGCCGGTGGTGACATATTCTGCGGAGGATAGGATAATCTTTCCCCAGTCCCATGTGAAATCCACCTTGCATGTAAAGGACACCCAAATCAGCAGGACGAGGGAGCATCCGCTCATTCCGTACCACAGATATCTGCATGTGCGGCTTGGCAAGAACCTTTTATTTTTCTTGAGATATAAAAATACCAGTGCCGTCAATAACGGCAATATTCCCGCCATATAGGCAGACCAGGACAGCATCGTCAATATGACAATAACCAGAATCGTTGAAAAGATAATAGTATAAAAAATGGTCAGCAGTTTTTCCAATATATACATCGTCTCCCCCTCTAACAAACGTAAAATGAATATATGGATTCCATATTCTGTAATCGGTTATCAATTATACTATTTTTAACCGGAAAAGGCAAGAAAAAACTTATCCTATTCAAATTTTGCATTTCCTCCTAGTTACTATTCACGGCCATTCATCCCTTCATGCGATAGCCCCGCTGCTTAGCAG
>CASGVX010000199.1 GCA_949346185.1 uncultured Lachnospiraceae bacterium | reverse complement strand
AACGCTTTGAAAGGCTCATTGAGGACATGAAACAGGCACAAGGCATAACAGAACAACTAAAGGCTGAAAATGCCTTAGAATGGATAGAAATCTCTGTCGCTTTTGTATGATTCAGGCACCAGAATAAGCCCATATCCAGCTAAGATCACCTCGCCAGCTATGGGCTTATGCATGCGTCCGGATATTTCATTGTAACATTACCATTTCAAACTGCTCTGCTGCACCATATCGGATTTGACAAAAGGAAATATATCAAGGCTCCTTTGTTACTACACCATTTTGACATGAAATTACATGAAAATATGTGAAAAAACGTGAAGATGACAAAATCATCAAGCACCTTCAAAACCGCACAAACACCGCATTTATTCCCACTCGTAGGGCGTCTCCTGATACACATAATAATTCACCCAGTTAGAATACAAGGCATTGCTCGCCCCCCGCCAGCGAAGGAGCGGGCGCACATTGCAATTATCCTCCGGATAATAATTGACCGGAAGTTCGATAGGAATCCCCTTCTTTAAATCCCTCTTGTACTCCGAATCCAGAGTCAGTCGGTCATATTCCAGATGCCCCAGCACGAACACCTGCCGACGGTCTCTGGAAATCACGATGCACTCCCCTAATTCCTGAGAATCCGCCAGCACCCGCAGTCCCTCGCATGCCCGAATTTCCTCATGATCCATATAAGTGTAACGAGAATGGGGTGCCAGAAATACATCGTCAAATCCACGAAGCAGGGGATCCTTCCGATGATGCACCTGAAACTCATAGATGCCAAATACCTTCTCGTCCAGCATATGCTTATGTATGCCATAATGATAATACAGCCCTGCCTGAGCACCCCAGCAGATATGAAAGGTACTGCTCACATGCCGCTTGGACCACTCCATGATTCTAGTCAATTCCTCCCAGTACTGTACCTCCTCAAATCCCATCTGCTCCACCGGCGCACCGGTAATAATCAGTCCGTCAAATTTTCTATCCTTCACATCCTCAAAAGTTTTGTAAAACTCATTCAGATGACTTTCTGGCGTATTCTTCCCCAGATATGATGCCGTCGTCAGAAATGTAATCACCAGCTGCAGCGGCGTATTAGACAGGCTGCGAAGTAGCTGCACCTCCGTATCCTCCTTCAGGGGCATCAGATTCAGCACCGCAATCTGCAGAGGACGTATATCCTGAGAAACCGCCCGGACTTCGTCCATCATAAAAATATTCTCCCTCTCCATCACCTTCTTGGCCGGCAAATTATTTTTCACTTTAATCGGCATATCATCGCCCCTTTCCTATGATTCTATCGCTTCCATCCGCAGCCACTGCCTCCATTCACGCGATTCTGTCGCTTCCATCTGCAGCCATTGGCTTCATTCACACGATTCTATCGCTTCCATCCGCAGCCACCGCCCCCATTCACACGGTTCTATCGCTTCCATCTGCAGCCACTGCCTCTATTCACAGTTATTCTATCCCCAAATTCTGTTTCAGTTCTTCCGTGACCCATCGCTCTATAAACTCCTCCTCTGTAATAATTGGTACGCCCAATTCCTTCGCTTTCTTGTTTTTAGCGGAATTGCTTGCAATATCATTATTCATCAGATAACTGGTCTTGGACGTGACGCTGCCGGTCACCTTGCCGCCCAGACGCTGCACTGCCTCTTTGACTTGGCTTCGATTGGCAAAATGCTCCACGCTTCCCGTTACCACGAAATTCATTCCCTCTAGGGATTGTTCCTGCCCATTTCCATCTCCCATCTTCTCCTGCCATGTAACCATCTGGAGCAAATCATCAATGACGGCCAGATTCTCCTCCCTAGCAAAAAACGTCTCAAAAGACTGGGCAATCACATCACCCACCCCATCCACTTCCACCAATTCCTCTTGGGTAGCATGACGGATCCTGTCAAAATCCTGCCCAAAGGCCTGACATATCATCCTAGCATTGGCAGGGCCTATATTTGGTATTCCCAAACTATAGAGAAATCTAGCCACCGTAGTCTCTCTGGCAGCCTCTGCCGCCCTGACCAGTTTTTCATATGATTTTTCTCCAAAGCCATCCAGCTCCACGATGGTATCTCGATGCTTCTCCAGTCGGAAAATATCCCCCAAGCAATGCAAAATCCCCCGCTCCAGAAACTTCTCAATGGTCGCCTCGCTCATCCCCTCGATATTCATGGCATCCCTGCTCACAAAATGGGAAATGGACTTCACCTTCTTTGCCAGGCAATCCGCATTGTCACAAAGGAGCACCTCCACATCATTCTCCCGATAAATTCGAGTGGGGCCTCCGCACACAGGACAATGCCTCGCAATCTCTGCATTTCCTGAACAAGTCAGATTCCTTGCAATCTGGGGAATAATCATATTGGCCTTATATACCTCGATAACGTCCCCAATCCCCAGCTCCAGCTCCTTTACAATACTCACATTGTGCACGCTGGCACGGCTCACCGTGATGCCCTCCAGTTCCACCGGCTCAAATATCGCTATCGGATTAATCAAGCCGGTGCGAGAAGCACTCCATTCCAACTCCAGCAATGTAGTTTGAGCCACCTCATCCGCCCACTTAAAGGCGATGGCATTCCTAGGAAACTTGGCAGTGCTTCCCAAAGATTCCCCATAGGCAATATCGTCAAAGAGAAGCACCAGTCCGTCAGAGGGAAAATCATTGGAGGCAATCCGCTCTGAAAACCAATTCACCACTTCCCACATATTTTCTCTGCTGACCTCCCGGTATTCCACCACATGAAATCCCTGCTCCCGCATAAATTCGTATTTCTCCTTCTGGGAATTGTGAAAATCCGCTCCCTCTGCCGACACAAGGGAAAAAGCGAAAAACTGAACATTCCTCTGGGCAGTAATCTCATTATTCAGCTGACGCACGGAACCGCTGCACAGATTCCTAGGATTCTTATATTGCTCCTGCTCTGGAAGTTCCCTGTTGATTCGTTCAAACTCCGAATAGGCAATTACCGCCTCCCCTCGGAGCACCATCTGCCCCTGAAAGGGAATTTTTAGCGGCACATTCTGAAACACTTTGGCATTATTGGTAATCACCTCGCCCACCTGTCCATTTCCCCGGGTCACCGCTTTTACAAGCGCGCCCCCCTCATAGGTCAGCACCACCGTTAAACCATCCAGTTTCCAAGACAGAAGCCCGACCTGATCGCCAATCCAATCCTCCAGAGCCGCCACATCCTTGGTCTTATCCAAGGAAAGCATTGGTGCTGGATGAGCTTCCTTTGGCAATTCGCTCAGTACCTGATATCCCACTCGCTGGGTGGGACTCCCCCCCAAGATAATGCCTGTACGCTCCTCCAATTCCTGCAGTTCGGCATAAAGCTGGTCATAGGCATAATTGCTCATCAGCTCATCTTTCCCCTGATAGTAAACCTTTGCCGCTTGATTAAGCTTTTCCACCAGTTCCCTCATCCGTTCCCTGTCCCGGTCTGCCGCCTGTCCCAATCCTTTCTCCTGTCCCATCATCTAATCCGCCACCTCTCCTGATCCTCTCTTCCTTCCCATCACTTATTCTGTCGCTCTCGCCAATTCCCTTTTTAACTCCATAACCTCCTCTTTCGTCAGGTGTCTATATCTTCCTTTCTTCAATCCATCCAAAGTAATATTCATCACCCGATCTCTCCTGAGAAACGTCACCCGATAACCAAAATACTCGCACATACGGCGAATCTGCCGATTCAATCCCTGAGTAATAATAATATGGAAGCTGACATCATCTTCCCTCCATACCTTGCAGGGCTTGGTGACCGTGTCCAGAATCGGCACCCCTTGGGACATGCCCTGAAGAAATTCCCGGCTGACCTTGTGATCCACCCGCACATAATACTCCTTCTCATGGTCATACCTGCTGCGAAGAATCTTCTCCATATCCTCTCCCTGATTGGTCAATAGAAGAAGCCCCTCGGAACCCTGGTCCAATCTGCCCACAGGATAGACTCTCTTAGGATACCCAATATAATCCACCACATTCTTAATCTTCTCCCCATTTTCTTCTGCCGCAGTCGTGCACACAATACCCCTAGGCTTATAAAAGGCCAGAAAAATCTCCTCTTCCTCCCTAGAGACTTCTCTGCCGTCCACTGTAACCACCTGCCCGAAAAGCACCCGATCCCCCGGCTTTGCCAACTCCCCATCAATGCAGATCCTGCCATCCGTCAGCATTCGGTCTCCCTCGCGCCGGGAACAGACACCAGCCTCGCTAAGAAATTTATTGATGCGTATCCCTTCCATCTTTCGTCATCCTCCTGCCAATATTCAAAAAGGGCACCGCCTGCGCTGGTGCCCTTATCCCATTCATCACTTTCCTAATTCACTGGTGCGGCGTCACAGCACCCTGCGTACTTGGTACCGGCACTGTACTGCTGCCGGGTGCCGGCGTCACCACAGCACCGCCAGGTACTGGCGTCACCACAGCACCGCTAGGTGCCGGCGCCACCGTCCCCTTGTTGGGCGCTGCCGTTGCAGTCCCGGTATTGGGTGCCGGCGTTGCTGATG
>CASGVX010000198.1 GCA_949346185.1 uncultured Lachnospiraceae bacterium | reverse complement strand
CATTCACATCGCAAAAATCCGTTCTCCCCGGGCTCTCTTGATATTTCGCCACATGTAGGACGTGATCCACCAATTCCGAGATGCCCTCTTTCTTCGCCGCAGCAATGGGCACCACCGGAATGCCCAGAAGTTCTTCCATCTCATTCACCCGAATGGCCCCACCATTTTCCCTCACCTCATCCATCATATTCAGAGCAAGAACCATAGGAATATCCAATTCAATCAACTGCATCGTAAGGTACAGATTCCTCTCGATATTGGTAGCATCCACGATATTGATAATTCCCTTGGGATGCTCCTTTAACAAAAACTCCCTAGTGACAATCTCCTCGTTAGTGTAAGGAGACATGGAATAGATGCCTGGCAAGTCCGTCACAAGCGTATTTGCCGCCCCCTTCATCTCCCCATCCTTCCTATCCACCGTCACTCCGGGAAAATTCCCCACATGCTGATTAGAACCCGTCAGCTGGTTAAATAGCGTGGTCTTCCCGCTATTCTGGTTCCCCGCCAGAGCAAATGTCAGAACAGTTCCGGCAGGCAAAGGATTCTCCCCCTTCTTACTGTGATACTTCCCCCCTTCTCCCAGACCGGGATGGGAGACTTTCTTTTTCTTCTTCCTCCCCTCCCCCTGCCAGACATCCTCTTCCTCTGCAATCTCCTCCACCTGTATTTTCTCTGCATCTGCCAAGCGCAAGGTCAATTCATAACCATGAACCTTTAATTCCATCGGGTCGCCCAGAGGGGCGTACTTCACTAAATCCAGCCTGGTTCCCGGAATAATCCCCATGTCCAGAAAATGCTGCCTCAAATCTCCTTCTCCCCCCACGCTCTGCACAATAGCCCTCTTTCCCACTGGCAATTCCTTTAATGTCATACGAATCCTCTTTTCACCTGTGTTTTAACATAAGTATAATAGAAAATGACGAATATAACAAGTGCCGCACAATAGTTACCATAGGCACTGCTTCCCCCAAGCAATATAAAAGCGCCCCCTATCCGGGACGCCTTTATATAATCATCTTATCCTAGCAGAACTCAATCCATGCTAAATCATTAAAAATCATCATCCGTGGAAACAGAATACACTTCCTCGCTATCAGAATCCGCAATGGTTTCTGTCTTGATATTCTCTTCGATTTCTAACGGAAGCTCTTCCTCCTCTTCCATCATCATCTCTTCCTCTTGCCGCTGCCTCAAGAACTCCTCGGTCGCCTGATCCGTATCCAGCTTCACGGAACGATAGCACTTCATGCCAGTTCCGGCAGGAATCAGTTTTCCAATGATAACATTCTCCTTCAAGCCAACCAGCGGATCGACTTTCCCCTTAATGGCCGCATCTGTCAGAACCTTTGTGGTCTCCTGGAAGGATGCCGCTGACAGGAAGGAATTGGTTGCCAGCGCAGCCTTGGTAATGCCAAGCATCACCTGCTTGCCCACTGGAGGCTCCTTGCCCTCTGCCTGCGTTCTCTCCACCTCATCCTCATAGTCCAAGGCATCTACCATAACGCCCGGCATAAAGTTGGAATCTCCATTTTCCTCTATGCGAATCTTCTTTAGCATTTGGCGCACAATAACTTCGATGTGCTTATCGTTGATTTCCACGCCCTGAAGACGGTACACTCTCTGCACCTCCCGGATCATGTAATCCTGCACATCTCTTACACCCTTGATTTCCAATATATCATGGGGGTTCACGCTACCTTCTGTCAGCGCCTCGCCCTTCTCAATCACCTGGCCATCCAGCACCTTGATGCGAGAGCCATAAGGAATCAGGTATGCTTTTTGATTTCCGGTTTCTTTATCCGTTATCACGACTTCACGCTTCTTCTTGGTATCCCGAATCTCCACCTCGCCGCCAAACTCCGCAATAATAGCAAGCCCCTTCGGCTTCCGGGCCTCGAAAAGCTCCTCCACACGGGGAAGACCCTGAGTGATATCATCGCCGGCCACGCCACCGGTATGGAAGGTTCTCATAGTCAGCTGGGTACCGGGCTCGCCAATAGACTGGGCGGCAATAATTCCCACTGCCTCACCCACTTGTACCGGCTCGCCAGTTGCCATATTGGCACCATAGCACTTGGAACATACGCCAATGTGAGACTTGCAGGTCAGGATAGTACGGATCTTTATCTTCGCATCCTCCCCCTGATCAATGACAGCCTTGGTATTTACAATGCGAGCCGCACGTTTCGGCGTAATCATATGGTTCGCCTTCACAATCAAACTTCCTTCATCGTCATACATATCCTCGCAGGCAAAACGGCCTGTGATTCTCTCCTCCAGAGATTCTATCATCTCCTTGCCATCCATGAAGCCGGTAATTTCCATTCCAGGAATTACCCCTTTGTCGGCACAGCAATCCGTCTCACGGATAATCAGCTCCTGAGATACGTCTACCAAGCGGCGGGTCAGATATCCAGAATCCGCTGTACGCAGCGCAGTATCTGAGAGCCCTTTTCTGGCTCCGTGGGCAGAGATAAAGTACTCCAATACGTCCAAGCCCTCACGGAAATTGGACTTAATCGGCAACTCAATGGTACGTCCTGAAGTATCCGCCATCAATCCACGCATTCCCGCCAGCTGCTTAATCTGCGCCTGAGAACCACGGGCACCGGAATCCGCCATCATAAAGATATTATTATAACTGTCCAATCCCTCCATCAATGCTTCTGTCAGCTGCTTATCCGCAATATTCCAAGTATTGATGACTGCCTTGTAACGCTCCTCCTCCGTGAGGAATCCCCTGCGGAATCTCTTCGTGATATCCTCCACGGTGGATTCTGCTGTTGACAGAATTTCCTTCTTTGCCTCCGGCACCGTCATATCAGAAACGGAAACGGTCATGGCAGCCCTAGTGGAATACTTGTATCCCAGAGCCTTGATATTGTCCATGGTTTCCGCAGTCCCTGTAGCGCCGTGGGTGTTGATGCATTTCTCCAGAATCTGCTTCAACTGCTTCTTTCCCACATGGAAATCCACTTCCGGAACCAAGAAATTCTCCTCCTTGGTACGGTCTACAAACCCCAGATCTTGCGGGAGAATCTCATTGAAAATGAAGCGTCCCAATGTGGACTCTACGATTCTGCTCTCTTCCTCTCCCTTGCTGTTGATTCCCGTCCTGCGAACCTTAATCTTTGAATGCAGGGTCAACGCTCTATTTTCATAGGCAATAATTGCCTCATTCACTGACTTGTATGAATTTCCCTCTCCCAAGGAACCCGGCCTTTCCTGAGTCAAATAATAGATGCCCAGCACCATATCCTGAGAAGGCACAGCAACCACGCCGCCGTCAGAAGGCTTCAGCAAGTTGTTGGGCGACAACAATAAAAAGCGGCACTCTGCCTGAGCTTCCACAGATAATGGGAGATGCACGGCCATCTGGTCTCCGTCAAAGTCGGCATTGAAGGCAGTACATACCAATGGATGCAGCTTGATTGCCTTGCCCTCCACCAGCGTGGGCTCAAACGCCTGAATGCCCAGTCTGTGCAAGGTAGGAGCCCGGTTCAGCATCACGGGATGCTCTCTAATCACATCCTCCAGCACATCCCATACCTCCGGCTGCAATTTCTCCACCATCTTCTTTGCCTGCTTGATGTTATGGGCGGTACCGTCTGTCACCAATTCCTTCATTACGAAAGGCTTGAAGAGTTCGATTGCCATCTCCTTGGGCAGACCGCACTGATATATCTTTAGTTCCGGCCCTACCACGATAACGGAACGCCCAGAGTAATCCACGCGCTTTCCAAGTAGATTCTGGCGGAAACGTCCCTGCTTTCCCTTCAACATATCAGAGAGGGACTTCAACGCCCTATTTCCCGGCCCGGTGACGGGGCGACCCCGGCGGCCATTGTCTATCAATGCGTCCACAGCCTCCTGAAGCATTCTCTTCTCATTGCGCACGATAATATCCGGAGCGCCCAGTTCCAAAAGTCTTTTCAGACGGTTATTTCTATTGATAATGCGGCGGTACAGGTCATTCATATCCGAGGTGGCGAAACGGCCACCATCCAGCTGCACCATTGGGCGCAAATCCGGCGGAATCACAGGAATTACCGTGAGAATCATCCACTCCGGCTTATTCTCTGACTCCCGGAAAGCCTCGATTACCTCAAGACGCTTGATAATGCGGGCACGCTTCTGACCAGAGGAATTCTTTAATTCCTCTTTCAACGCCATAGACTCCTCCTCAAGATCAATACTCATGAGAAGTTCCATAATGGATTCCGCTCCCATGCCAGCCCGAAAAGTATCGCCATACTTCTTTCTAGCCTCTTGGTATTCCAGTTCAGACAGAATCTGCTTCTGAGTCAGCCCTGTATCTTCCTGCGTCTCCAATACAATATAAGATGCGAAATACAGCACCTTCTCCAGATTTCTGGGAGACACGTCCAGAATCAGTCCCATGCGGCTGGGAATCCCCTTAAAATACCAGATATGGGAAACCGGCGCCGCCAATTCGATATGCCCCATACGCTCCCTACGCACGCTGGCCTTTGTCACCTCAACGCCGCAACGGT
>CASGVX010000197.1 GCA_949346185.1 uncultured Lachnospiraceae bacterium | reverse complement strand
GAAAAAGAAGAAAAATTTGTTTATAGATTATTTATAAAGCATGCGTTTACCGTGGGTGACTGACACTTTCTTCAGAAAGAAAAAACTGGATTTCGGCTTATTCTCTATGTGGTCTAGCGTCCCCCGGACTTCTGCCCGATCATCATTCCGAAGAACCTCATTCATGGAATAATATTTCTCATCCATATCATCCCCTGCCACAAACCTAGCCGCTAAAAAAAGCGCAAATAATATGCCCGCCACCCAAAGCATGGGGCGTTTCATATCCCCCTCCTTTCCATTCTATTTCTGTGCAATGCGTCGTTTATTCGATGCTATTCACAGTAATTTATGCTGTTTTCATTGGCAAGAACTTATTTTCAGTTGCTACTTGCTTTCAGTTGCTATTTGCAGCCATTCATTCCTGCACGATATCCAGATTAACTTCAAAGGGCTCCCCAAAGCCCACATAATCATTGTAGAGCATCACCTGCTCCCCCTCGATGCTGAACTGCACCTTATTGATATTAGGCAATTCCGTCAGGGTGTTCACCACGGAATAAATTGCCACGCTATCGGAGATTTCCGGCCGCTTATCCATAAAATCATCAGAAAAGTCCAAATAGCATGTATTTTCCTTTACGGAAATCTTATTGATCTTCGTCCCGTCGGGAATGGTCTTTTGCAATTCCGTATCGGAAATCTTCTTGATGGCAGCAGGACCGGCAATCAACTGCTCCACCGCCAGCTGCTCCAATGGAATCGTGGCATCGTAGGTAGTCTCTATAGGTACCTTCTTAAGCTTCGTGCCACTCTTATTAGAAAAATAAACCATCAGGGTGGTGGTCTGGGTATACGCCTCCTCCCCCGTATTGTCAATAAAAGAATCGGCAGTCATAAACCCCACGGAATTCATATTAGAATCCGTGAGAGGCTGTCCCGCCACATAAAACTCCACCGTCTCCACGGCAGGAATCTGGCAAAGGGTCTTTACGATGGCCGCCCGGCGCAAGATTTCGGAAATGCCAGTGTAATTACCATAACTGGCAGTCCAATAGATACATAGGTTCCCCTCGCTGTTTATGGTATACTCATCTATCTTCACATTTTCAGGAATGGCCTTTTTCAGAGAAATATTTTCCGGCTCCCGATCCATCCGGCGGAGAAATTCCCGAATCAAATCGTCCGTGTCCTTGCTCTTCGGGGTATACTCCTCCCCTTCCACCCTGGTCTCGTTGGTATCCGTACAGTAAATGTAATATCCCTGATAATCACTTTTTTCCTTGCCACAGGCCGTGAGGGAAAAAAGCAATAGCGGAAAAAATAGCAGGTAAAATAGATTGGTACATGCTTTCCCCCGCAATCGTTGATTGGTCATAGCGCTCCCTCCTTGACAGCCACATAAATCAGCGGAATCCTCACCGTAAAGGTAGTTCCCTCCTTCTCCTTGCTGTATAGCTTAACGGAACCCCTGTGGAGCAGGATGGCACTCCTGGTCAGAGCCAGGCCTAACCCGGTTCCCCCGGTATCCCTAGACCTTGCCTTGTCCACCCGGTAAAAGCGGTCAAAGACCTTGTCCTGCACATCCTCTGGGATGCCCACGCCGGAATCTTGGATTTTCACATAAAAAAACTTATGATCCGCATTCAGCGTCACCCGAACCCAGCCATTGTCATAATTGTACTTGATGGCATTTTCAATCAGATTGTTTAGCGCAATGGAAATCTTCACCTCGTCAATATCCGCCGTCACGGGACGAAAAGTCTCCAGCGTAAGCTCGATATTCCTCTTCTCAGCAATGGGGCGCAGCCGCTTCAGAAGCTGCTCCAAGAGATCGTTGATACTCACGTTGGTTACCGCCATCTCAGCAGTATCCCTATTCAGTTTCACCATGGAAAGCAAGTCGTTAATGATCCGGGTCATCCGCTCTATTTCCTGCGTGATGTCCACCAGAAATTCCCTGTATAATTCCTCCGGCATCCCCTGCTGAGAGAGCAGGGAATCTGACAGCACCTTCATGGAGGCAAGGGGCGTCTTCAGTTCATGGGACACATTGGACACGAAATCCTTCCGAGCCATGTCCTGCTCATGGATATATCCCGTCATCTGATTAAAAGAATCGGATATCTTCACCAATTCCGAATAGGTGTGCAGTTCCATGGATACATCCAACTGCCCCATGGTTACCTGATCGATAGATTCCGTCACTTTCTGCAAAGGGTTGGACACTAGGGCAGAATAGAAAGCAGAAACCAGCAGGATGCAGACCGCCATGGCAAGCAGCATCAGAACCGCCCGGTAATTTACTGTCTCCTCGATCAAATGCAGGTTCTTGGTGGAGAAAGTAATCAAGATCACGCCGGAAACTTTTTCAGACTGGGATGCCACGATGGGCACGGTAAGCTGGATATAATCCCCGATTTCATTAGTGTAAGCGGCATCCGGCGTGACGAAGGAGCGAACGACCTCGGTGGTAATCACCGTCTTCCCCTCCTCCAAATCATAGGTATCTTTGATGATTTTTAAATTCTGATCTACAATCATGACCCGTCCCTGATAGACGTTCGCCACCTCTTCCGCCTCTTTTTCCACATCAGAAGAAGGTTTTCCAGAGAGATAGCCGGAGGTAAGAATCAAATTTGAAATCACATTGCCATAAGATTTGACTTCATCGGTTTTTTGGGAGAGAATCTGCCCATTATAAGATTTGATCACGATTCTGGAAAACAGCAGGACAGGCACCAGTCCCACCAAAAACATCACTGCAAATATCTGAATCCGAAGACTTCGCAGCTGATTCCATATTTGTACCCACTTCTCTTTCAAAACAGACCTCCGCCCTATTCCACTGCCTCATTAATCTTTGCCGGCCTTCAGCGGGACAGCCCGCCCGATCTCCTGTATCCCCAGGCGGCTATTGGCAGAAATAATATCCCACGCCCCATTTGGTATGAATGTATTTCGGGTCGCTAGGAGCCTCCTCTATCTTTTCTCTCAAGCGCCTGATATGTACATCCACCGTCCGCACGTCCCCCGGATAATCATATCCCCACACGGTATTCAGCAGTTCCTCCCTGCCATATACCTTGTTGGAATGGGTCATCAGCAGTTCCAGCAAATCAAACTCCTTTGCCGTCAGATTGATTTCTTTATTGTGAATATAGCAGCGGCGGCTCTCCAAGTCAATCCGCAATTCCTCATATGTATATTCTTTCGCACCTTCTACCTGAGAAACATGATTCCCCGTCCTTCTCATGATCGCCTTGATTCTGGCCTTTACCTCCAGAATATTGAATGGCTTCGTGATATAGTCGTCGGCGCCGTACTCCAGCCCCAGAATCTTGTCCATATCATCCCCCTTTGCCGTCAGCATAATGATTGGAACATCAGAATATTCCCTAATCTGCTGGCAAACCTCAAAACCACTGTATTCCGGAAGCATCACATCCAGCAAAATCACATCATACTGGTTTTCTGACGCCAGATCCAAGGCTTCCTGCCCGTCATAAGCACAATCCACATCCATGCCGTCCTGCTCCAAGCTAAAACGAATCCCCTTCACAATGAGCTTTTCATCATCCACCACTAACACTCTTCTTGCCATTCTCTTTTCCCCCTAATTTATGATGTGGTAATATTTTTTTTAATTTTTTGAAAGATGCCCTCTTTGATTCCGGATATCTGCATCAAATCTTCAATTTTGGAGAACTTCCCATGTTCCTCCCGATAGCCCACGATCAGGGCGGCCTTTGCCTCCCCAATGCCAGGCAGGGTCATCAGATCCGCTTCCGTGGCCGTATTGATATTCACCTTTCCGCCGGAATCGCTCCCGGGGGAATCCTGATTTTTTTCTTCGCCGGACGCTCCCTTTTCCCGTCGAGCCATCTTTTCCGCCCGGGCGGCCTCTTTTTTCGTCAGCACGCAAATCTGCTCTCCATCCTCTAATTTCCTTGCCAGATTCAGGGAATAGGCTGCGGCATCCTTCTCCAAGCCTCCCACCGCCTCTATGGCATCGCAAACCCTGGCAACCCCTCGATAACGGTACACGCCTGGTTTTCTTACCGCACCGGATACATATACTGCGCATTCTTCTGCGGCATTTTCCTCTATCTCATGTTTATTGACTTTTTCAGACTGCCTAGCCTGTCCCAAGGGATTGGCGGTAATCAGCGCATCCGCTGTATAGGCAGACTGGTTCTGCCCCCGCCAGAAAAGAAAACCGGAAATCACCAAAAGAGCCATGCAAATTCCGATTATAACTGGTAACTCTTTTTTCATAATCATCCTCATTTCTGCGCTGCTTCCACGACTCGGCCATGCCGAGACGATGCGCATTGATCTGACGAGCTTTGCATCAAGCAACGCATAGACGCAAAGCGTTATCCTTCCCATGCCATATAAGAATCATTATGAAAATGTATACATCTCCGAATGATACACATACTCCACTGTTATTTTAACGGATTTTAACCAAGATTACAATAGATTGATTGCAAATTTTTTACGAAAACAGTTCCTTCCACTTAAAGAGGATGATGC
>CASGVX010000196.1 GCA_949346185.1 uncultured Lachnospiraceae bacterium | reverse complement strand
TGGGGATTGCATACTGACATAGAAAAGGAGGAATCTATATGTTAAATATCGGCGTGTTAAGCGAAGGCATCGTCATCGACCATATTCAGGCGGGAGGCGCCATGAAGATTTACGAATATCTGAATCTGGAAAAATTGGACTGTTCCGTGGCCATTATTAAGAATGCCCGGAGCAACAAGATGGGCAAGAAGGATATCATCAAAATCGAGGGACCCTTTGACATCGACCTGAATGTATTGGGCGTTCTGGACCACAAAGTCACCATCAATATCATAAAAGACAATGAGATTGTGGAAAAGCATCCACTGGAACTGCCGGAGCGGGTAACCAATATCATCCGCTGCAGGAATCCACGCTGCATCACTTCAATTGAGCAGGAACTGCCCCATACCTTCAAGCTGACGGACCGGGAGAACAGGATTTACCGCTGCATTTACTGCGAGAGCAAATTCAAGGGGAAATAGGATGATTTGGGAAATAAGAACAAAACATATGGAATGGCATCTGATGATGAAACTCTCGGGATTCAAAGAAAAGGGAACGCGCTGGCGCTCCCTTTTTTATCCCATCATTATATGAAAATTAAGACAAACCCGTAATCATCCCCTGATCATTCACATCAATCCGCTCTGCCGCCGGATGGAGGGGAAGCCCCGGCATGGTCATCACCGTCCCGGTAATCGCCACCACGAAGCCCGCCCCGGCAGACACGTAGACTTCCCTGATATTGATGGTGAAATCCTCCGGACGTCCCAGTTTCTTCGGGTCGTCTGACAGGGAATATTGATTCTTCGCCATGCACACCGGCGTGCAGCCATATCCCAGCCTTTCCAGACGGTCGATGGACTGGCTGGCCATCAGGTCGTAAGTCACCTGGCTGGCACCGTAAACTTCCTTTGCAATAATCTCTATCTTCTCTCGAATGGGCAGATTTTCGTCATAGAGGGGCTTGAAATGGCTCTCCTTCTCTCCCAGCGTGGACAGCACCTTCTCCGCCAGCGCCATGCCGCCCTCTCCCCCTTTCTCCCAGACTTCCGACAGGGCGAACTCGCACCCCCTATCCTCGCAGAACTCCCGGACAAAAGCCAGTTCCGCATCACTGTCCGACACAAAGCGATTTAATGTAACCACGCAGGGCACTTGATATTTTGCCACATTCTCAATATGTTTCTCCAGATTGACGATGCCCTTCTTCAGTGCCGCCAGATTCTCCGTGTTCAATTCCTCCTTTGCCACGCCCCCATTGTACTTTAACGCTCGAACTGTTGCCACCAGCACGATGGCATCGGGCTTCAGCCCCGCCATGCGGCACTTGATATCCAAAAACTTCTCCGCCCCCAGATCAGCGCCAAATCCTGCCTCAGTAATCACATAGTCGGACAGTTTCAGCGCAGTCTTCGTAGCCCTCACGCTGTTGCAGCCGTGGGCGATATTGGCAAAAGGCCCGCCATGGACAAAGGCCGGGGTATTCTCCACCGTCTGAATCAGATTGGGCTTGATGGCATCCTTCAATAAGGCTGCCATGGCGCCCACTGCATTCAACTGCCCGGCAGTGACAGGATTGCCCGCATAATCATATGCCACGATAATCTTTGACAGACGCTCTTTCAAATCCTTCATATTTTCTGCCAGACATAGAATTGCCATAATCTCCGAGGCCACCGAGATGATAAAATGATCCTCCCTGGCCACGCCGTCCACCGGCCTCCCCAGCCCCACTACAATATTTCTCAACACTCGGTCGTTCATGTCTACGCAACGCTTCCACACAACTTGGTTCGTGTCAATCCCCAGTGCATTTCCCTGCTTAATATGATTATCCAGCATGGCCGCCAGCAGATTGTTCGCAGAAGTGATGGCATGGAAATCCCCGGTGAAATGCAGATTCAAATCTTCCATGGGAACCACCTGGGCATAGCCGCCTCCCGCCGCTCCCCCCTTAATTCCAAAGCAGGGACCTAGCGAAGGCTCCCGCAGGGCGATGGAAGCCTTCTTTCCCATCTTTCCCAAAGCCTGCCCCAAGCCTACCGTGGTGGTGGTCTTTCCCTCTCCGGCGGGAGTGGGATTAATCGCCGTCACCAGAACCAACTTGCCATCCTCCCTGTCCTTCACCTTCTCCCACAGGGCATCTGTCAGCTTTGCCTTATATTTACCGTAGTATTCTAAATCTTCCTCTTCCACGCCCAATTGCTGGGCAACTTCCCGAATGTGAATCATCTGCGCTTCCTGTGCTATTTCGATGTCTGATTTCATAATTATCCTCACCTGTCCGAAAATCCCCCATATATAGGGGGTTCCGCCTTTCTATATATTTGCTGTACCAACTGCTACACCAATTTCAAACAATCGCGCCGACGCTTCCCAAGCCCGTCTGCAAACCTCTCCGTATACAATCCGTCCTTCCACCGACTTATGCCAATGACTAACCCATTTCCATTCAAATCTCATCCCATTAAAAACCCCCTTCCTGCAAAGAAAAGAGTCTTGATACAGTATAATATATTACCATATAAAGGCTCGTAAGTCTATATTACAATTCTAAAAATGTGCGCAAGCGCACTATAACGGGGTACCTAGAGTTCACTTAAAATCCATGCCATCCTGCAATACACGAGGCACATCGACCATCATCTCTTCTTCATCTATCGTATAAAACAATAGCTGATTACTAATAGGTTTCATATAGATATCATATCATTGAAATTGAAAACCTGTTGTTCCATAACCAGTTGGCAATGTATCTGGTTCCTGTGCGGCTTTCTTTATCTTAGCAGAAAAGTTTCGAGCAATCACGATATATAAAATTCTCAATAATATACCGCTTCTTATTCATGACATCCCTAGAATCATTGATTGTATAAGTAGGTTCTACTGTTTTATATCCTTTGCTAATGCCATGTTCATCACCCTTTCCAAAATTCTGAGAATAATATATTACCATAATCCCAAGGAAATACCCATTCCTATTCTCAAGATGTAGGAATCGTGCCATAAAAATTTTTCTGTAAGATGCAGGAATATGGGTGTAGGAATAATGTAGAAATAGTATAGGAGTGACTTACATTTAGTCACTCCTAATCAATTTTAAACAACGTTATTTTAATGTTTTTAGAACTTCCCAGCGTTTCTTTAGAAACGGTTTGCGTCCGCTGCTTCCTGCACGGAGACAGCCACTGCCACCGTCATGCCCACCATTGGGTTGTTGCCGGCGCCAATCAGTCCCATCATCTCTACGTGAGCCGGAACAGAAGAAGAACCTGCAAACTGCGCATCGCTATGCATACGTCCCAACGTATCGGTCATACCATAGGAAGCCGGGCCTGCAGCCATATTATCGGGATGCAGAGTACGTCCCGTGCCGCCGCCGGATGCCACGGAGAAGTATTTCTTGCCCTGCTCCAGACACTCTTTCTTATATGTACCTGCTACCGGATGCTGGAAACGTGTCGGGTTGGTTGAATTGCCGGTAATTGATACGTCAACACCCTCCTTGTGCATGATAGCAACACCCTCTGGAACAGAATTTGCTCCATAGCAGTTTACCTTAGCGCGAAGTCCCTCAGAATATGACTTGCGGAACACTTCCTTCACTTCGTTGGTGTATGGATCAAATTCTGTCTCCACGAAAGTAAATCCATTGATACGGGAGATAATCTGTGCTGCGTCCTTGCCGAGACCATTTAAGATCACCCGGAGAGGCTCCTTGCGCACCTTATTTGCCTTCTCTGCAATACCGATGGCACCCTCTGCTGCTGCGAAGGACTCGTGGCCTGCCAGAAATGCAAAGCACTTGGTATCCTCTTCCAAGAGCATCTTGCCAAGATTTCCATGTCCCAATCCTACCTTGCGGGTATCTGCAACGGAACCCGGGATACAGAAAGACTGCAAGCCTTCTCCAATCGCTGCCGCTGCGTCTGCCGCGCGACGGCAGTCCTTTTTGATTGCGATGGCGGCACCTACAATGTATGCCCAGCATGCATTCTCAAAACATATTGGCTGGATGCCCTTAATCTGGTTGTATACATCCAGTCCAGCATCCTTTGTGATTTTCTCCGCTTCTTCAATGGAAGAAATGCCATATTTGCTTAATACTGCATTAATCTGGTCAATTCTTCTCTCATATGATTCAAATAATGCCATGATTCGTTTGCCTCCTTTTCTTTATTTTGCAATCTCTTCATCAGTTCTCGGATCAATGAGTTTCACTGCGTCATCCACGCGGCCATACTGGCCGGAAGCCTTCTCCCAAGCAGTGTTGGGGTCATCACCCTTCTTGATGAAGTCAGTCATCTTGCCAAGGCTAACGAACTTGTAACCGATAATCATGTCCTCGTCATCCAATGCGATGGCTGTCACGTAACCCTCGGCCATCTCTAAGTAGCGGGGACCCTTCTTCAAAGTGCCGTACATAGTGCCTACCTGTGAGCGAAGACCCTTTCCGAGATCCTCAAGGCCTGCGCCGATAGCAAGACCATCCTCAGAAAATGCACTCTGGGAACGTCCGTAAACAATCTGGAGGAAC
>CASGVX010000195.1 GCA_949346185.1 uncultured Lachnospiraceae bacterium | reverse complement strand
AATATATCAGATTTTTTCTTTGGCGGATAGACATAAAATCGTGCGTTTACCGTGAATATATTATTTTGTGGGCTTGCTTTTCTTTTCCCTTATAGTATAATAAGAAAGTTAGATTATCATTAAGAAAGTCAGAATGGAAAAGTTTCTATCTTTCTGGGGAGGATGTCATGTCCTCCTTGCAAACAAAGAAAAGAGGAAGAAAGTTCATGAATTTTGAAGAGATGTGCTTAGACCCGAGGATTCTTCGGGCAGTGACGGAGATGGGTTTTGAACAGGCAAGTCCCATCCAGGCGAAGTCGATTCCCATCGCGCTGGAGGGAAGAGATATGATTGGGCAGGCTCAGACCGGGACGGGCAAGACTGCGGCATTTGGCATTCCCATGCTGCAGCGGGTGGATCCCAAGAGCAAGAAGTTACAGGCCATGGTGCTTTGCCCTACAAGGGAATTGGCGATTCAGTGTGCCGGCGAAGTGCGGAAGTTGGCGAAATTTATGCATGGAATCAAGGTGCTGCCTATCTATGGCGGGCAGGATATCAATAAGCAGATTCGCTCGTTGAAAGGGGGCGTGCAGATCATTATCGGCACTCCGGGAAGAGTGATAGACCATATGCGGCGGCATACATTGAAGATGGGGGAAGTGGGAACCATCGTGCTGGACGAGGCGGACGAAATGCTGAATATGGGATTTCGGGAGGATATTGAGACAGTGCTGGAAAAACTGCCGGAAGAGAGGCAGACGCTGTTGTTCTCCGCCACCATGCCAAAGCCTATTATGGAGATTGCACAGAGGTATCTCGCTGATCCGGAAATTGTCAAGGTGGTAAAGAAAGAATTGACGGTTCCCAAAATAGACCAATTTTATTATGAAGTAAATCCACGTAAGAAAAATGAAGTGCTATCCCGGCTGCTGGATATGTATGATCCGGAACTCTCTCTGGTGTTCTGCAACACCAAGAGAAAGGTGGATGAGCTGGTGGAGGATTTGAAGGGCAGGGGATATTTTGCCGAGGGGCTTCACGGCGATATGAAGCAGTCCCAGAGGGATCGGGTAATGAATGGATTCCGCAATGGCCGAACGGATATTTTGGTGGCTACGGATGTGGCGGCAAGAGGAATTGACGTGGATGATGTGGAGGCAGTGTTTAATTATGACGTGCCTCAGGATGACGAGTATTACGTGCACCGCATTGGCAGAACAGGAAGAGCCGGCAGGAGCGGCACTGCATTTACGCTGGTGGTGGGACGGGAAGTCTATAAATTAAAGGATATCCAACGCTATTGCAAGACGAAGATTAAGCGCCAGCCCATTCCCTCCAAGGATGATATTACGGATATTCGGGCAGAGAAGATACTGGAGCAGGTGAGGGAATATATTGAGAATAATCAACTTCGCAAGATGATTGATATTTTGGAGGAATATCTGGAGGAGAGCGATGATACTGCTCTTGAGGTGGCTGCTGCGCTGATGATGATGCAGATGGGCCAGGGCGAGGAAATCCAGTTGCGGCAGGAGGACTTCGGCGACACGGGTGCAGAGCCGGGCATGGTGCGCCTCTTTATCAATATTGGCAAGAAACAGCGGGTTCGCATCGGGGACGTGCTGGGAGCCATTGCTGGGGAATCGGGCATGGCTGGTGATCTGGTGGGAGCCATTGACATGTACGATAATTATACTTTCGTGGAAGTTCCCAGAGAGCATGCGGCAGAAGTCATCGATGCGATGAAGAATGCCAAGATTAAGGGCAAGCAGGTAAATGTGGAGCCTGCGAACCGAAAGTAGAATGAATGGGCAGATGAATAAGCAGCTGGCAAATCAGGAGAAGAATGAGTGGTGTAGGCGCAGGTATGCTTTCGAGGGATTTGAAAGGTATTTGCTGCTAATTTTTGTATGATTGAAAAAATCTATTGACGAATCAGTGGTAGCGTAGTATAGTGATAAATGACAGATGAATAGAAAGAACTCTTATTCAGAGTGGTGGAGAGTGAAGGCTCTATGAAACCACGGCAACCCCATTAGTTTGGAAGGTGCCAATCTCAGCGAGGAATCGAACAATAAGAGACGTTGACGATGTATGCAGTCCGCCTTATTGATATGGTTTCGATAAGGCGTTTTTTTTGCTTTATAGGAAATTGCCCTATAAAGCGAAAACACTCGGTGAGGGCAACGAACATCCAGTGGATGTTCGTTTAGTGCGGACCGAAGTGGAACGAAGACGCACTACGGCGGTGTAGAATATGTTGCTTGCAGCAATCCGGCGGAGGCGGGGAATCCCGCAAAGCGAGACTCTTTGTTTTTGTTTTATAAGTAAAGTCAAATGGACGAAGATGCACCATTTTATTAAGAGGGTTCTTTCCTTTATCTACAATTAATAAACAGGCAATAACGAGAAAAGGAGGAAATTTACAATGGAGAAACAGTTATTTACGTCAGAATCAGTGACAGAGGGGCATCCCGACAAAATCAGTGACAATATTTCTGATGCGATTCTGGATGCGCTGATGGCGCAGGATCCCATGAGCAGAGTGGCGTGTGAGACGGCCATCACTACGGATTTCGTGTTGGTGATGGGAGAGATCAGCACTAAGGCACAGGTGGATTATGAAAAAATCGTCAGGGACACCATTCGTGAAATCGGCTATGACGATGATGCCAAGGGCTTCAACTGCGATACCTGCCAGGTGAAGATTCTTTTGGATAACCAGTCCGCAGATATCGCCATGGGCGTGGACAAGGCGCTGGAAGCGAGGGAAAATACCATGTCCGATGCGGAGATTGAGGCGATTGGCGCCGGCGACCAGGGCATGATGTTTGGCTATGCCACGGATGAGACGGAGGAATATATGCCCTATCCTATTGCCTTGGCACACAGATTGACCAAGCAGCTCACGGCGGTACGAAAGGATGGCACGCTGCCTTATCTTCGGGCAGATGGGAAGAGCCAGGTGACGGTGGAGTATGATGGAGAAGGCAAGCCTTGTCACATAAATGCAGTGGTAATTTCCACGCAGCATGCTGAAGAGGTGTCTCAGGAACAGATACATACGGATATTAAGAAGCATGTGATTGATGCCATTCTTCCAGCGGATTTGGTGGATGGCAAGACCAAGGTATTTATCAATCCCACCGGGCGTTTCGTGATTGGCGGGCCCAATGGAGACAGCGGCTTGACGGGACGTAAGATTATCGTGGACACCTATGGCGGATATGCCCGTCACGGCGGCGGCGCATTTTCTGGAAAGGACTGCACCAAGGTGGATCGAAGCGCTGCTTATGCTGCCAGATATGTGGCAAAGAATATTGTGGCGGCGGGACTTGCAAAACGTTGCGAGATACAGTTATCCTATGCTATTGGCGTGGCACAGCCTACCTCTGTCATGGTGGATACCTTCGGCACTGGCAAGATGGAAGACTACAAGCTGGTAGACATCGTGAGGGAAAAGTTTGACTTGCGTCCGGCGGGCATTATCAAGATGCTGGATTTGCGCCGTCCGATTTATAAGCAGACTGCCGCTTATGGGCATTTTGGCAGAAATGATTTGAATTTGCCTTGGGAAAAGACTGACAAGGCAGAGGAATTGAAGAATTATGCATAGAGAGTGAATTGTAAGGAACATATTTGAGAATAATATAAATTCCCTATTACTATTCACGGTAACATCCTCCCAGAAATGGGGGGATTTTTTTCAAAAAAACCTTTTCACATGGATAGGTTGTATGGTATACTAACAGATAACGGTATGGCAAATCATGGGAATATTCTGTCCTATGATTTATGTTCAACCAAATGTGCGATAATGGTGTCGCAATCATACTATTTTTAGGAGGTAACGATTCAATGGCAAACAAATGGGTTTATTTGTTCAAAGAAGGCAACGCTGATATGCGCGAGCTTCTCGGCGGCAAGGGCGCGAACCTGGCAGAGATGACCAGCCTGGGTCTTCCCGTGCCTCAGGGATTCACAATTACGACAGAGGCTTGCACGCAGTATTATGAGGATGGTCGTGAGATTAATGATGAGATTCAGGGGCAGATTAACGAGTACATCGTAAAGATGGAAGAGATTACCGGCAAGAAGTTCGGTGACAAGGAGAATCCCCTTCTTGTATCCGTACGTTCCGGTGCCCGTGCATCTATGCCTGGCATGATGGATACCATTCTGAACCTTGGCTTGAATGAGACTGTGGTAAACACGATTGCTGAGAAGTCTGGAAATGCCCGCTGGGCATGGGACTGCTATCGTCGTTTCATTCAGATGTATTCTGACGTGGTCATGGAAGTCGGCAAGAAATATTTTGAAGAGCTGATTGACAAGATGAAGGCAGACAGGGGCGTGACGCAGGATGTGGAACTGAGTGCTGACGACTTGAAGGAATTGGCTTCCCAGTTCAAGGCTGAGTACAAGGCAAAAATTGGCGAAGATTTCCCGGATGATCCCAAGGAGCAGCTGATGGGAGCAGTGAAGGCCGTATTCCGTTCTTGGGACAACCCTCGTGCAAATGTATACCGTCGTGACAATGACATCCCAT
>CASGVX010000194.1 GCA_949346185.1 uncultured Lachnospiraceae bacterium | reverse complement strand
TGGGAATTTCGGAACTCAACATTGTCAAACGCGACGGCAAGCGCCCCTTGGGAATGCCTCCCACCCCCAAGGCCAGATCCAGTCCAATAGAGCCGGAGGGGACGGTCTCCACCTGCATCTTTGCATTGTCCCCCAGCTTCATGACGGAACCCTTGCCATACTGCTTCTCAATCTGCGCCATTGCGGCATCTAATGCCTTCTTCTTATTTTCATCCAACTTCATCTCTTTTGCCATGTCATTCTTCCTTTCCTGACCCGTCCTCGCCTCTCCCTTGCTCCGAACAGGTGTTCTGTTCTTCTATCATAATCCATTTTCTTCCATCTGTCAACTTATTTTCTAAAATAATATAGCATTATATAATACATATGTCAATATGGGTATTTTTTCTGCGGCAATAACGGCATCCATCTATCGGTTACTATTCACAGCAACATCTATTTCATATTCTTTTATTTCATATTCTTCTCCCGATACTTCTGGGTATAGCGCACCACATATTCCTTGGATATCAGGCGGTATTTATTCAAATCATAAATAGTATTCACGTACTCCTTCCCCGACATAGGCGCATCCAGCATGGCATCCAAGGTATCCTCGACTTTTTTCTTGTATTCCTCCAGCGTGATGACCAGATTCTTGCACAGGATGCTCTCCCGATACAGTTCCTTAAAATACTCATTAAAACGCCGGGAGGCAATCACCTGGTCATCCACTAGGAATGCCACGCCCGGAAGAAGCACCCGCCGCAGGTTGCCCACGGAAGAATTGGTGAGATAGATGCCAGGCTCGATACGAAAGGAATTTTTCTTCACATCCAGACTGCCATCCTTCGTTCCCTGAAAATATTCCGGCAGAAAGGGCTGGAACATTTTCCCTATGTAGGAAGAATACTTAAATGGCATGTAGTCCCTCTCCGGGTTGGCAGGCACGTCCTTCACCAGCAAAATCCCCTTGATATCCTCCAAAGGCACTTCGAACTCCTCCGCCTTGCTGGTAAGGATCATGAAATGAAGCATGGTATCCGTCCGCCACATAAAGGCTGGCGCCTGCTCGATTTTTTTGGCAGGGTAACTATCAATCATGACCTTCACATGAATTTGATTGACTTTATGCTCTTTCATGGTTTTCTTTAATTTCTTGGCGTTCATGGCGGACAGATACTGAGCCTTCTCCCGCTCCTTTTTCTTTCGGCTGCCCTCCTCGCCGCCCCCATCCTCCTTGTCCGAAGGGCTTTGTCCAGATTTCGCTCCTCCCTCCTCTGAGGATGCTTTCGATGTCTTTTTCTTCTTTTTCTTCTCCCGGGACAGGTCATTGAGGGAGACGGACTGGGAGGTGATAAAGCCCATCAGCCCTAGCCCGGCGCCAGCCAGCCCGATCATGGGCATGGACAGCACCGCCGCCGTCAGAATCAATGCGATAGCCCCCACTCCCATCAATAGCACGCTCCACAGAAATATTTTTGTCTTGAGATTTCCGTGAAACATGCTGTTCAATATCTTTTCCAGCATTAGCGCAATCTCCCTCCTTCGTAGTGCTCGAAAGCCTCCAGACAGTGCAGGACGGACTCATATTGTTCTTCCTGATTCCCATCCTCCAGAACGATATCTAACGCCACTGCAATATTGCTGATAAGCAGTGGCGTCAGATAATTCCGCATCCCCATGAAAATCTGCCTCTTTTCCTGAAAGGTCTCTGCGTCCAGAAGTTCTAGAAAGCCCTGCTCCGCCACTTGGTCGTTGGACATGGCGTCCCGCAGGTAGCGTTCCGGCTGTCCGGATTTGATGGCCTTCAAAAACATTTCCTTGGAAATCTCCCTGCGTTCCTCTGACAATATTGTTTCATCCTCGCCGCATTCCCCACGGCTATTCAATTCCTCCCCGCCGCATTCCCCACGGCTATTCAGTTCCTCACTGCCGTCCAATGCCTCCGGCTCCACTTTCTCAAATTGGTACTTCTGAGAGCAGTCCGGATATTTTTCTCCGTCCACGGGCTCCATAAACTCCTGCAGTTCCCGTACCCAGCACTGAAAGGGGGGATGCATCTCCTGATACACCACAGACCATGCCTTGGTATCACTGTCTCTGGCCAGCGTCCTGACCTGATAGAGATTCCCCTTAAAATGCCTGTAAAACTCTCCGCTTGCTGGTTTTCCTCTCTCCATCTTCTCCCTCTTTTCCAATATAATATTGCAGGATTTTTATACATAATCCCGATCCACCTTGATAACGCACTGATATCCGGCGTGCGCCTTGGATACCTCCTCCTGAATCATTTTCACCACGTCATCCCCATTTCCGGGAATTTCATGGGGAATCACCACGTCAAATATCAGATTGGTGTGCATATCTCCCCATACTACCCGGAAATCGTGCATGCTAAGTTCCGGATGAATCCGGGAAACCAGCAGTTCCACTTCGCTGCGCAGGGCATTCACATTCTCATCGTGAATATCTACCGGATCCATGTGAATCACGCTCTCGCAGTGAAGATTCTCGTCCAGATCTCCCTCAATCTCTTCCACGATATCATGGAGATGATAGATATCTTCCTCTCCCGGCATCTCTATATGAAGGGAAATCATCACCCTGCCCGGACCATAATCGTGGACAATCACATTGTGGATTCCCACCACATTTTCATGCGCCATGACAATATCATGAATTCTCTGGATAAATTCCGGCTCCGGTTTCCTTCCCAACAGGGGCGACATGGTATCCCTTGCCGCCTGGATTCCAGCAATCAAAATGAAAATAGCTACAATCAGTCCCCCGTAGCCATCCACATTCTTCCCCGTAAATTGTACAATTCCTACCGAAATCAACACTACGCTTGTAGAAAGAACATCTCCCAGACTGTCCAAGGCAGTGGCCCGCATCACGCCAGAATCTAATTTTTTCCCAAATAGATAATTATAGAAGAAGATATACACTTTTACCAAAATGGACGCCACCAGAATCACGAAGGTGATGCCTCTGGCATCCACCTTTCCCGGATGAATGATTTTTCCAAGAGAACTGCGTACCAATTCCGCTCCCATGAGAATGATGATCATGGAAACCAGCAGACCCGCCACATACTCTATGCGCCCATGGCCGAAAGGATGCTCTCTGTCCGGCTTTCTCCCTGCAAACTGGAATCCCACCAGTGTAATCAGGGAAGAGCCGGCATCCGACAAATTATTAAAGGCATCCGCGGTAATTGCCACCGAGCCGGACAGCATTCCCGCCAGAAACTTCCCGGCAAACAGCAGCACATTGAGACAGATTCCCACGATGCTGCAGAGAATGCCGTAGGCTCTGCGCACCTCCGGCTTCCCATACTCCCTGGCATCTTTTATGAACAATCCACTTAGCAATGCAATCATTCGCTACCCCTCTATTCCCTCTAGCATTTCACTCACTTTTAATAGAATCGCGCACTCTAAGCGCTTTCTCTGAATCTTGCAGGAGAACTCATAGGGCTTATGAATATCTCCATGATAGATGTAATTATTGGCATTGCAGCCCCCGCTGCAGTAAAATTTCGCCCAGCAATCCCTGCATGCTGATTTGGAATATACATGGCATCCGGCAAATTCCTTCTTAATATCTTCCCGAAAGGAGCCTTCCTCCAAGTTGCCCATCTTGTACTCCTCATGCCCCACGAACTGATGGCAGGGATAGATATCTCCATCCGGCGTGATGGAGACATATTCATTGCCACTGCCGCAGCCCCGAAGGCGCTTTACCACGCAAGGCCCCTGATCCAAGTCAATCATGAAATGAAAGAAATTGATATGTTTTCCCTGCTCCTTCACCCGGCTAATCCGTTCCACCAGCCTATCATATTCTTTTTCGATTTCTTCCAAATCTTCTTCCGTCAGCGCATACTCCTTTTCCGGGTCTTCTATCACCGGCTCTACGGAAATCTCGTCAAATCCCAGTTCATACAGATGCATCACGTCCCGGGAAAAGTCCAGATTATACTTGGTGTACGTGCCTCTCACATAATATTCTTTGTCTCCCCGTTTCTCCACCAGTTTCTGAAAATTGGGAACAATCTTGTCATAGCACCCGCTGCCGTCCACCCTGGCCCGCATCCTGTCATTCACTTCCCGACGTCCGTCGATGGACAGCACTACATTTTTCATCTCTTGATTAATATATGCAATATTCTCATCATTGAGCAGCATTCCGTTGGTGGTGATGGTAAAGCTGAAATGTTTGCCCCACTCCTTTTCCTTGCTTCTGGCATACGCCACAATCTGCTTCACTACGTCAAAATTCATCAGCGGCTCCCCGCCAAAGAAATCCACTTCCAGATTTTCCCTTCCCACGGATTTCTCCAAGAGGAAGTCAATGGCAGCCTTCCCCGTCTCGAAAGGCATCAGCTTCCGTCCCTTTCCGAAATCGCCGGTAGAGGCAAAACAATACTTGCAGCGGAGATTGCAGTCATGGGCAATGTGAAGGCACATGGCCTTGATGGGAGACATCACCGCCGTATCGGCAAATTCTCCATACGCATCCTCGCTGTACAGCACCTTTTCTTCATA
>CASGVX010000193.1 GCA_949346185.1 uncultured Lachnospiraceae bacterium | reverse complement strand
ATCCTGCAAAATCCCTTGGTCAATGCCAATGGAACCGCCGATAATAAAAATAATATGGCTCTCCCCTTGAACGCCCAGTCTTTCTATTTTTTCAGAAAACTCCTCCGAGGAAACTTGCCTTCCCTGGATTGCCAGGGATATCAAATAAGCCCCCTCCTTTATGTACTTCCGCAGGCGCTCTCCCTCCCGGGCACGAATCAGATCCTCCTCGCGCCCGCTTGCATGCTCCGGCGTCCGCTCATCCGCCACTTCGATGATTTCCAGCTTGCAGTACCGGCTCAACCGCTTGCTATATTCCCTGACGGCATCTGCAAAATATTTCTCCTTAATCTTTCCCACTGCCAATATTGTAATTTTCATACATCCTCTTTTCTCTGCCATTCCATATTTGAAATATTCCTGACCTCACGCTGTCACCCCGTTCCCATCCATTGGACACCGATACTTCTATGCGGTCAAATCTTCTCGTACCTCCTGACCTTTTTATCCAGTGCAAGGCTGACGCAGAGCGCCTGATTTATTTCCTCCAATATCTCCTCGTCCAAATGGCACACCTTTTCCCGAAGGCGGGACTTATCGATGGTGCGAATCTGCTCCAGCAAAATCACCGAATCCTTCATCAAATCGTAGCGGTTCATGTCCAATGATATGTGCGTAGGCAGTTTTGCCTTGTTCATTTTTGATGTAATTGCCGCACATATTACTGTGGGACTATGACGATTCCCCATGTCGTTCTGTATGATAAGCACCGGCCTCACGCCTCCTTGCTCGGAGCCAACTACCGGCCGCAGGTCTGCAAAATAAATATCTCCCCGTCGAATCATTTCATCGCTCACTCTCCTATTCCTCTCAAATTTTTGAATATTCCGGCTGCACCAGCAGAAGGATCATGGTAAGATCTCCCACATATGTAGCCATCTTCTTTTCCTATCTTTTCCATTTTTGAGAGAAATATTCAAAACTTTCATTTTCTGTGGAAAAAGAAGTGCACGATATCCCCATCGGATGCTGATGCGATGCACAGCATCCTCCCTGCTGCTTAAGATTCAGGATAATAATCTCTGGTGGAGACCACTTTCCCATGGCGGAAATACACCCTGGGCACCCGCTTTCCCACATCGCAGGCAAATTCATAGTTAAAGGAGTGGGCCATGGCGGAAATCTCTTCCATAGAAATCTCTTCCCCGCCATCTCTTCCCACCAAAGTCGCCTCCACGCCTGTAGCCGCAGCCGGGATGTCTGTCACGTCCACCATGAACTGATCCATGCACACCCTCCCCAGAATCGGCGCCCGCCTTCCAGCAATCAGAACGCTCCCCTTCCCGGAGAGGCATCTGGGATAGCCGTCCGCATATCCCACAGGAATGGTGGCAACCTTGGTATCTCCCCGGGTCGTATAAGTTCCCCCGTAACCGATGTCCACCCCCGCTGGCAGTTCCTTGACAAAAGATATCCTTGCCTTCCATTCCATGGCCGGAATCAGCGGAAGCCTGTGCTTCTGCACCTCCTCCGATGGATACAGCCCGTAGAGGCAGATGCCGTCCCGCACCATGTCCAGCTGCACCTCTGGTGCCTCTATGATTCCCGCACTGTTGGATATATGCTTCAATGGCAGGGGGAGTCCCCTTTCTTCCAATTGATTCGTGAAATCAAGAAAACGCCGGAACTGGGTCATCGCCTTCGTCTTATCTGCCTCGTCCATGGTGGCAAAATGAGAGAAGCATCCCTCAATCTCGATTCCCGGAAGTTTTGAAATCTCCAAAATCTGTTCCAGGCTTTCCCCTGTCAGCCCGAATCCAATACGGCTCATGCCAGTATCCAGCTTCAGGTGGATTTTTCCATCCCGGTTCATTCTCACAGCAGTGGCGGACAATTTCCTTGCCATTTCCAAAGTGAATGCCGCAGTGGCAATATCATTGGCAATCAGTTCCTCATACTGCTCCGGCGCCGTATGCCCCAGAATCAGGATAGGTTTTGTCACCCCCGCCCTCCTAAGCTCTATCCCCTCTTCCAAAATAGCCACGCCATAGGCATCCGCCAGCGCATCGATGGTGCCGGCAATCTCCACTGCGCCGTGGCCATATCCATCCGCCTTAATCACAGCCATCATTCTTGTATTCGGTTTCAGCAGTTTCTTTGCATTTTCCACGTTCTGATAGATGGCATCCAGATTAATATTTGCCTGCGTACGATAGTATGTTTTCATAGTTCCCCTTCCTGATTGCTGTTCTGCCTTTCGCTGCACATCACGATAACACTATGGGCAGATACCAACTCATCCATTGCTTTTGCTCGCCCTAATCGGGAAGCACCCATGGCAGTATTTTCAAAATATCAGAAGCCAGCATGGAGGAAGGACTTATAAGTTTAACATATTCCTCCGCCGTCAATCCGTGCAGGTACACCCCCAGGCAGCTGGCCAAAAATCCATTCACTCCCCTGGCCAGCAGTCCCCCGATGATTCCGCTGAGCACATCCCCTGAGCCCCCCTTCGCTAAGGCATTGTTCCCCGACATATTGACATAGATTTGCTTCCCGTCAGACACAAGGGTCACGGCATCTTTCTGCACCATCATAGCCCCCGCCGAATAATCCCTCACACTTCCCAGAAGATCTTCTCTCACATCCTCTACGCTGCATTTCTGCAGTCTGCTCATCTCCTTCAAGTGAGGGGTCGCCACAAAATAATCCGGCAGGAGCAGCCTCCCCTCCCGGTCAAAATATTCTGGCCAGTTCGCCAGAATATTCAGTCCATCCGCATCAATCAATATGGGAAGCGGCCTCTTATCATCTTTCAGGCGCAAGACCTGCCGCAGCAAGCCTTTCCCAGTCTCATCCTGGCCCAATCCGGGGCCAATTACCACTGCAGTGGCCCAGGCCAAGTCTTCTGCCAAGTCATACACGCCATCATCGCCGTATATGCCCAAAAGGCACTCCGGCAGTTTATTCTGCAGCATCACTCGATTATTTCCATGGGTGACCACCTTCACCAGACCCGCTCCCACCAGACAGCCCGCTCTGGCAGAAAACAGCGCTGCGCCACCCATATTTTCCGATCCGGCCACCACAAGAAGCTTTCCATAGCTTCCCTTATTGCTCTGGGGAATCCTCTTGGGAAAATATTTTTTCAAATCTTCTCTGTCATAGGTGAAATACTTTTTGGAAATTCCACGGAATGCTTCTCTGGGAAACCCAATATCTTCCACAATGACTTCTCCGGCATGAATCCTGCCGGGAAAAAGCGCCATGCCCAGCTTCATACTGCCAAATGTAATCGTTGCCTTTGCGCAAATGCCAGCCCCCAGCACCTCGCCCGTAGTGGCATGAATGCCGGAGGGGATGTCGATGGCGTAGACATCCGTCCCAGACTCGTTGATTCTCTCAATCCATTTCCGATAATTTCCTTCCACCTCCCTGTCTAGGCCGATGCCAAATATGCCGTCCAAAATCACAGAATATCCCGTCAAATCTATGTCTGCCTGTCCGCCTCTCTCTATCCCCATTCCCAGATTTTTGGCGACCTTTATCTGCACCGCCATCTCCTCTGTGAATTTCTCTTCCCTTCCCAACAGAAGAATCGTGACAGAATGGCCCCACTCAGAAAGGATTCTTGCCGCCGCCACGCCATCCCCGCCATTATTCCCGCTGCCGCACACTGCCAGAATCTTATTCCCGGGATAAACTCTTTTCGCAACCTCTCTTGCCACCCCCAGGGAGGCCCGCTCCATCAGCACCAGGGAGGGCATCCCCAGTTCCCGGATGGCGATGCGGTCAACCTCCTTTGCCTGCTCTGCATCTAAAATGATTGACATATCATACCTCGTTTCTTCCAAATGCTCCACCTTGTCATTCCGAGACAGTCTCGCCTTTCTCTGCCACCGCATAGGCACTGGCATACTCTTCCGTATCTGTCAGAGATATGTGAATTTCGGTAATCTGATGCGCCTCTGCCCACTCCAGAGCCTTTCCGCCAAGCCGCACATAAGGTGCCCCATTATCCCGTCTCAAAATCTCTATCTCTCTAGGAAGAATCCCCTCTGCGAAGCCGGTTCCCAGAGCCTTTGCCACTGCCTCTTTTCCCGCAAAATTCGTGGCGGCTCGAGAATTTCTCTCGCCAATCAGTCCCCGCTCTCCCTCAGAATAATATTTTTTCAAAAAAGAAGCCCTCTTACAGGCTTCCTTCACCCGGGATACCCGAATTTGATCAATCCCTACGCCAAAAATCTCTGCCATGATCCTTCCTCGCCCTTGCCTCTCATTCCATCACGCCTTTGCCTTTCATATTCCATCGCTGGCGCTATTCCTCCCCGCCCTTGCCTTTCATATTCCATCGCTGGCGCTATTCCTCCTCGCCTTTCCACACATCGTGGTCTCTGTCAAACATCTCCACAATCTCTCTTCCCAGAAGGTCATGCATAAACTTATAGGTCTCCGTATTCCGAATCTCCATCTCCTGCTTATGTAAAATGTGCTCTGTCAGGGCAGCCCGAACGGTCTGAATCCACGTCTCCTCTTCCTCTATCCCCCGAGTGTTG
>CASGVX010000192.1 GCA_949346185.1 uncultured Lachnospiraceae bacterium | reverse complement strand
GCAAAATGCAAAGTTATTTTTTAACAGTCCCTAGGTGAATTGGTTGATATCTTCGCGATAGTAGTAGTCGATTCCGGCCAGTTTTTCCTGAAGGGCTTTTTTATCCAGGGACAGGCTTTTGCATAGTTCCGTCAGGGAGGGATAGGAATCCCTCAACTGCGTATTGATATAGCTGACAAGAATCATGGGGTCTTTTGGAATATTCATTGGAAACCTCCTTGGTTGTTATTCACAGTTCGCATAATAGTAATGCATACTTATAGTATTTGCGGTAAAGCATTTCTTATACAGTATACGTCAATGTTAGCGATGTGGCAAGAAAAGTAATGCGAAAGAGGCAGGCTGCGGCTTGCCTTTGCAGGAAAGGGAATGATTATGAGGAGACGAGCAGGAAAGTGTCTGGGTGTATTTCTGGCAGCGAGCCTTTTGATCGCTGGGTGTGGTACGCAGGAACAGAAAAAGGTATCTCTGGAAATGACGTCGCCGGAAAAGGTGATTGTGCCAGTGCAGCAAGGAGAGGATTTCTTTTATGTAGATGGCAGTGGGAAACGGTTGTTTTCTCAAGTTTATGAGTATGCGGGGACATTTTCGGAGGGAATGGCTCCCGTAAAGGAAGGGGGAAAGTTCGGATATATTGACACTCAGGGCAATATGGTCATTGAGCCGGAGTATGAGGACGCTGGAAATATGTCAGGAGGATATGCGGTGGTGAGAAGAGCGGGCAAATATGGCTACATTGACAGAAATGGCAAGAAAGCAGTATCGGCGCACTATGATTCTGCTCAGGCCTTTTCCAATGGAATGGCCAGAGTTGAGAAGAACGGAAAAGTGGGATTTCTAGATTCTTCTGGAAAGGAAGCGATTGGTCTGTCCTATCGCTCCGCCACGGATTTTAACGATGAGGGATACGCCACCGTGCAGGGAAAGAAAGGATACGGCGCCATTGATCAGGCGGGCAGGGAGGTTGTTGCCTGCCAATACGATTCTATGGGGGAATTTGCTCCGAATGGCTTGGCGAAGGTGCAGAAGGGGGAGCGCTATGGCTTTGTGGACACCCAGGGAAAGGAAGTCGTGCCTATCAAATATGAAAATGTTCGGGATTTCGGGAAAGACGGCATTGCGGTGGTGCAGGAGCATACTTATTGGAAGTTTATTGATTCTGATGGGAGAATTATTATCAATAAAGGACGGAAGAATGCTTGGAGTTTTTCTGGGGGAAGAGGCCGTATAACTCTGGGTGGGAAATATGGCTTTGTCAATCGAGAGGGGGATTTCACGATAGAGGCCAAATTGGCCAATGCGGAGGACTTCGGTGAGAATGGATTGACGGTGTTTCGGGAAAATGGAAAGTACGGCGCTATGGATATCTACGGCAACGTAATTGTGGAAGCCAAGTATGATAGGCTTAGCAGGTTCAATGAATATGGTTATGCTGTGGCGAAGGAGAAGGGAAAGTATGAACTGATTGGAGGAGATGGTACTGTCATGACTGCTCCTGAATATGATGGGGTGGGAAAGATAGAGATGCGGTAGCTCCCGCATAGGCAAAGTGGGCGCAAGATGTTCAGCGGATATCTGTAGGTGCGCTGGGAGAATGCTTTCCTATATTGAATGAAAAAACCAGAATCGAGTGTGCAACCATAACGATTCTGGTTTTTTATGATATGAATTCCTGATAGAAAATAAAACCCTACTTCTTGCGTTTGGCGGCTTCGTTTATGAGCCCCACAATCTTTTCAATGGAATTGTTCAGCTGGCTTCGCTCCATCGCCTTGCGATAATCCTGCCTTTGGCTGTATGCCTGCTGAACTGCCGCCAGCAGGCCCTCGTCCGTCACGTCCTCCTCCTGGATGACGATGCTGTAGCCCGCCTTTTCAAAGGAAGCGGCATTTAGAATCTGATCTCCCCGGCTTGCCTGGGCAGACAGGGGAATTAGGATGTTTGGCTTTCTCAGTGCTAGGATTTCGCAGATAGCATTTGCCCCTGCCCGGGAAATCATAATGTCAGAGGCGGCCATGAGGTCGCTTAGTTCCTCCTTGATATACTCGAATTGAACATACCCTCTGGTTCCCTCTAGGGAGGAATCCAGCTTATCCTTCCCGCACAGATGGATTACCTGAAATTCTTTTAACAATTCTGGCAGGATATTCCGCACTGCAGTGTTTACGGCTACCGCTCCCAAACTGCCGCCAATAATCAGAATCACTGGCTTGCTGTCGTCGAAGCCGCAGAAGGACAGTCCTTTTGCCTTATTCCCGTGGAAGAGTTCCTGACGTATGGGAGATCCGGTGAGGACGGCTTTTTCCGGGGGGAGATGCTTTAATGTCTCTGGAAAGTTCGTGCATACTCTGGTGGCGCAGGGAATGCAGATTTTATTGGCCAGCCCCGGCGTCATGTCAGATTCGTGTATTACGCAGGGGATTTTTTTGGACTTGGCAGCGACCACTACGGGAACGGATACGAATCCTCCCTTGGAAAATACCACATCGGGCTTGATTTTCCTCATCAGATGTCTGGCTTGACCTAGTCCTTTGATGACTTTAAAGGGATCGCTGATATTTTTCAGGTCGATATATCGGCGGAGTTTTCCGCTGGAAATGCCATAATAGGGGATGCCCATGTCTGCGATTAGCTTGCTCTCTATGCCATCGTAGGAACCAATGTAATGAATGTCATACCCCTGTCGCTTTAATTCTGGAATCAATGCGATATTCGGGGTTACATGCCCTGCAGTCCCACCGCCTGTGAGTACAATCTTTTTCATATTATGTAAACTCCTTTCCTATCAATAGGATTTCCTGTGTTAAATGCCATTTTTCCTATCATATCATGTTTAGTGAGAAACCTGCAACAGGTTTTTGGTTTTCTAGTACAACGAATACCGCATCGTCGTTATTGGTCTCGGGGCGAAGGGCAGCGTTTTGTCTATCCCATGATGGATGTAGGGCTCCCACAGTCAATTATACTTGCGTTATCCTTTTATTATGTTATAATAATCAAAGTAAAATGAAGGAACTGTTGCTGAAAATGGTGATAGTGGATGATATGATAGGAGCAGCTTATGACGAAGGTATTTATTGACGGCAGCGAGGGAACCACCGGCCTGCGGATAGACGAGCGGTTTCAGGAGAGGAATGATGTGGAAATCCTAAAAATAGATTCGGAGATGCGGAAAGATTCAGAAGAGCGGAAGAAGCTTATCAATGCATCTGACGTTACATTCCTGTGTCTGCCCGACGAGGCGGCTAGGGAGTCTGTCTCCTTGGTGGAAAATGAAAACGTGTGCATCATTGATACTTCCACCGCCCACAGGACGGAGGCGGGCTGGGCTTATGGCTTTCCGGAACTGTCCCCGGAACACCGGGAGAGGATTCGGGGCGGAAAGCGGATTGCGGTGCCAGGCTGCTATGCCTCTGGCTTTATTTCTCTGGTATATCCTATGATAGCGGGAGGGATTCTGCCGAAGGATTATCCAGTGAGCAGTTTTGCCCTTTCTGGATATAGCGGGGCGGGAAAGAAAGCCATTGCAGCATATGAGGGAGCCGACAGGCCTAGGGAATATTCCTCTGGGAGGGAATATGCCTTGGCCCAGCAGCATAAGCATCTGAAAGAGATGCAGAAAGTGACGGGGCTGGCGAGGATGCCGTTATTTTCCCCCATTATTGATGATTATTATAGCGGCATGGTGGTATCTGTGCCATTGTACGCAGAACTGTTGAATAAAAGGCACACGCCGGATGCCCTGCGGGAGTTTTTCCAAGAATATTATTCGGAGGAACCGTTTATGCAGGTAAGCGGGGCGGAAGACCAAGTGGCGGCCAGCGGATTTATCGCGGGGAATGGATTATCCGGCTGGGATGGCATGAAGATTTATGTGACAGGGAATGAAGACAGGATGGTACTTTCTGCCCAGTTTGACAATCTGGGCAAAGGAGCTTCCGGCGCTGCGATTCAGTGCATGAACCTTGTGCTGGGATGTGGCGAGCAGAAGGGGCTGAATTTATAGGAAAAAGGGGGGCTGTTCATGAAGCATATATGGAAGAGGGCATTTACAGGCATTTTGGCCTTGGCTTTATTGCTTGCAGGAGAGGCGGGATGGAGCACGTCCGCACAGGCGGCATCTGCCGGATTGCAGGTTTCCCGCAAGGGAAATGTTTGGACGAATCAATGGGTGGGAACCGATGATTATAATGAGCAGGAATCTGCCTATGGATATATTTACAACCTGACTTATCAGGCATATACCAGTACGTCTCTCACCCTGACATGGATGAGCGGCGGGAACAATACGGGATTTCATGTATATCGGAAATGCAAGTATGACAAGGATTATCAATTGCTGGGCACGGTGGCAAACCGACAATACGGCCAGATGACCTTTAAGGACAGTGCCTTTGTGAGGGGGATTGAGTTTACTTACCGGGTGGTTTCTTACCAGAAGGATGAAACTACGGGGGAGGAGGCGGAACTTCCTTCCTTTGCCAGCAATACCTATCTTTATAGGATATCTCAGGTGAAAGTGGCTTCTTGCCAGAGGAGCGGAAAGA
>CASGVX010000191.1 GCA_949346185.1 uncultured Lachnospiraceae bacterium | reverse complement strand
GCGATATTGGCTTTTGTAATACAGATGGAGGGGATTCATGAAGTGTATCCCAATGCAGGGACGCATCCGGAATTTGGCATTGCATTGCGACATGCCATGGATGATGGAGTAGAGGTTTGGCTGATGGAATGCAGGGTCACGGAGGATGAACTGGAGATTGTGAAAAGGGGCAGGATGGAAAAATAGCATTGTCATAGGAAATCTGGTGTGATAAAATAATAGGAGGAGTGCAAGAAATCTTATGGATTTCTATATTGGCCTATCCTGCCTTGGATGGCAGGGGTGAAGGCTTGAGAAGTCGTTATGTGCACGGAGGGGCATCCTATGTGGCAAGTAGCGCAGAAATGAGGATAATAATGATGGGCGAGGATATCTATGAGCAGTTTAAGGAGGTTATCGCTAATTTTGCTTCCTGTATGGACGATTATCTGTATGTTTATGATATGAAACAGGACAGATACTATATATCAGAGAGGGCATTGCAGAGGTTTCAGGTTCCAGAAAATGAATTTCGGCAAGTGAATGAGATGCATAAGATTTTTGTGCATGAGGAGGATTTCCCCATGTTGTCGGAGGATTTGGATAAGATGGCAAGGGGAGAGAAGGAATATCATAATCTCCAGTATCGCTGGCTTGGAAAAAAGGGGGAGCCCATATGGATTAATTGCCGGGGGAAGATTATACGGGATGAAAAGGATAGGTCTGCCTTTATGATAGGCTGCATTAATGAGATCGGGAAGCGGCAGAAGGCGGATAATATTAGTGGGTTGCTAGGCGAGGCGGCATTTCAGAAACAGCTGGAGGAATTTCAGGGAAATTGTCCCGATGGATTTCTTCTTCGCATTGGTATAGATGATTTTCGGGATATCAATGAGAAATTTGGCTCTGATTACGGAGATTTTGTTCTGCGCACCATCGCAGCCTGCATTGAGGAGTGTATTGGGCCGGAGCAAAAGGCGTATCGAATGTCCGGGGACGAGTTTGTGGTATTTGATTTTCATGGAGGCAGCAGCGAGGAGGCGGACGAATTGTATCGCTGCATCCGTACTGCTGTGGATCGGATGATTGAGGAACATCATTATGAGGCGGTGTATACCATTTCCAGTGGAATTGTCCCCAATCGTCATATTTATCATTTGGGGTATCTGGGGCTGACGAAAATTTCTCAGTTCGCCCTGAGTCAGGCAAAATGCCAGGGAAAGAACCAGTCATATATATTTCAGGGAGAGGATTACACTAGTTTTTTGAGAAAGCGCAGGATACTGCGAGCCTTACGAGAATCTGTGGAAAATGATTTTGCAGGATTTGACTTGTTCTTCCAGCCAATCGTCCATGCGGGTTCGGAAAAACTGTATGCGGCGGAGTCTCTGCTGCGCTTCTGGCTGTCCCCGGAGGAAATTGTGTCCCCGGTAGAGTTTATTCCCATTTTAGAAGAGAGCGGGCTGATTATTCCGGTGGGGAAATGGATACTTCGTACAGCCTTTTCCATGTGTCAAGCCTGTCAGAAGCAGTACCCTGATTTTAAGATTTCGGTCAATCTTTCCTATATACAGATATTGAAAAGCCCTATTTTTGAAGAAATCATGTCTGGAATAGGGGATGAGGTGCTCCAGCCTTCCAGTGTGATTGTGGAATTGACGGAGAGTGGCTATTTGGAAAATTCTCCCTCTATTCAGAGCATGTGGGACAAGTTGAAGGAGAAGGGGGTCAATATTGCGCTGGATGATTTTGGCACGGGTTATTCCAATCTGCAGAGCATTGGCAGTACTATGCCCCATATTGTGAAAATAGATCGGAGCTTTACGGTAAAGGCTTTAAATAATGATTATGAAAATAGGCTGATGCGCCATGTGATTCAGATGGTGCACAGTATCGGGCTTCAAACTTGCGTGGAGGGCGTGGAGACAGAGGATGAGCTTGCCAAGGTAGTGGAGATGGGGGCGGATTTCATTCAGGGCTATTATTATAGCAAGCCTTGCTCTAGGCAGGAATTTCTTGGGAAATTTTTGGCGCAGTAGTGGATGAAGATCATAGATGGGTTGTGAATGGCAATGCGGGTTTTGGCTTTGCAATCTGTGTAATATTGAGAGGATAAAAGGTTAGAAAGATGATACGAAATGTAATCTTAGATGTGGATGGCACGCTTTGGGATACTACGGAAATTGTGTCAGAGGCGTGGAATGCGGCTATTGAGACGGATGGAAGGAGTGGCGTGCATGCCACGCCGCAGCGGTTGAAACAACTTTTCGGAAAGCCTATGAATGTCATCGGGGAACTTCTGTTTACGGATGTATCACAGAATGTGAGGGAAAAGTTGCTGGATGACTGCGTGGTTCGGGAGCAGAGGGCGTTGGAGGAACGTGATGCCAAAATTCTTTTTCCCGGAGTGGCGGAGACGATGGAAGCTTTGGTGGACGAGGGAAAGCGGCTCTTTGTGGTGAGCAATTGTCAGAGCGGCTATATTGAACTGTTTCTTCGGAAAAATGGTTTTGAAACCTTAGTGACGGATTTCGAGTGCTATGGGAATACGGGAATGTCCAAGGCGATGAATATTCGTCTGGTTGTAGAGAGGAATGGGCTGCTTCCCCGGGAAACCGTGTATGTGGGGGATACCCAAGGGGATTGCGATGCGGCGGAAGAGGCGGGGGTGCCTTTTATTTTCGCAGACTATGGATTTGGGGATGTGCCACAGGCAGATAGAAGGATTGCTCGATTTGCAGAATTGTTGGATTTGTAAATGACTGATTGAAAAGGATAATAATACAAAGTTGACCATATGAACGGCAAGGGATTCATGAAATGAAGCCCTTGCCATCTTTGGTTTATAGGGGTGGCAATAAATATGATTGCATGCAAGCCTTTTGAATTTTTGGGAATACTTGTAATGGAAAAGCAAGGATGCAACATTTTGCATAAAATGTTGCATCCTTGCTCCGTTATATATATCGGATGGATAATGGATTTCTTAACCCTTTTTTATAAAAAAGGGTAAAAAATTGTTCTGCTTTGCTAGTGCAATCCCATGAAATCGTTCCGGGGGATAGGCTGAACAAAGTCTAGCATGATATTGCCTCTCTTCTTGTGGCTATGGTTAGCAACTTCAAAGTTTGAATTCTATAGGTTCAGATTCAAGTATACGTGGTCTTTGTCGTCTTGGTCGATGCCCAGATATCGCTTGGTGATTTGGAAGGAGGAATGATTGTAGATCATCATCAGGATGGCGGGGCTGGCTCCCGCCGCCCAAGCATGGTATCCGAAAGTTTTGCGCAGGGAGTGGCAGCTGATTGGTTCGGGAAATCTTAGCGCAATGCCAGCATGCTTGATGATTCGGAATGCCTGTTGCCGGGAAAGGGACAGGCTTCTTTTGCCTGGGAATATATACTGCTCCGGCTTTTGCGCAGACAGGCTTTCCCGGTAGATTGCCAGAGATTTCTGGAGGCTCCTGTTCAGGGCGATGACGGTCTTTTTCCCGGTTTTGTTCTCTCTCAGGATTAGGTGGGGTCGGAAGCGTTCCTGGCTGAAATCATATACATCCTCCCAAGTGAGTTCCAGAATGTCGCTGATACGCAGGGCGGTGTTGATGCCCATGCAGATTAGTGCATAGTTTCTCAGGTTAGGCTCGTTTTTTAAATAGTAGTTTTTGAGTGCGAACAGGTCTTTTTTGCTCTTGATGGGTTGCGTTGTTGACATTTTCAGTCCTCCTTCTTTGTTGTGTTTATTTTTAGTTACTGAACCATGGGATGAATCTTGGTAAAACAGTCTGTTACATAGAGCTTTTAGCCGCTATTTTCGGCAGTTTCGCCCTTGCGCGTCCGATCATCCGATGGCGTTTTCCGCGCAACATTTTATGCAAAGTGTTGCGTGGAAGGTTTTGGCTTTTGCGCTATCTGGCGCAGAGGCGTTTCTTTTGCGGGATGCAGATATAGTATGCAAATGCAGAAACGAGGATGGTTATGTTAAATTTGACAATCCGGCCGGGGGATTACTTTACCATCGGCGATGAGATTCGAGTAGTTATTCTGGGGGGCAGCAAAAATAATGTGAAAGTGATGGTGGATGCGCCCAGACAGTTTGATGTGGTGCGGGGCAGCGTTCTGGAGAGGGAGGCTGGCACCTCGGAGGAAAGGGAGGGGCTGAAGACATTTTATCCCGAAAGGCCTCTGTCGCCAAATGAAATTCGCCGGTTGATTTCCCGGCAGGGAAAGAATGTAAAGAATGAGGAGTTGTTCAGGCGGTAAGGAACATTGCCTTGAGGAAACGAAGTCTTCATAGGAAAAATGCAAAAGTGGCGTTTTCATAGATTGATTGTGCCGCAGAGCGGCATTCTTTTAGCATGATAGATGATGGCAGGGCAGCCTAGGGCTTTGCCGTTTTCTATAAATCCGGACGGAGGTAGGATCGTTCGGGCTGTTTATTGGGCGGTGATAAGATCGCCCTGATTTCACGCAATCTGCCCGACCATGGATGGGGGCAGAGCAAACACAAGGAGGTAGTATTATGATAGTACAGCACAATATGTCAGCGCTTAACACGAACAGACAGTTAGGCGGA
>CASGVX010000190.1 GCA_949346185.1 uncultured Lachnospiraceae bacterium | reverse complement strand
AAATTAATCAATGCAATGTCAGCCGTGGCAAAGCTGCGATTCTCCTCCTGAGACATATAGAGGGAATTGATCAGGCGAAGGGAGGAGCCCTCTGAAAACCCCGCCTCCGTCATCTGCTCCAGCAAGTCAATGACCATCTCGCTCTCCTGATAGGCCGCATCGCCACTTCCCATGCCATCTGACAATGCCAGGAAAAGTTCCCCCTCCGACAGGGACAGGCAGGAAAAGGTATCTCCGGAAATCTCCTCCCCCTCCCTAGGCAGACGGCTGATTCCCGTCTCTGCCCGCAGTCTGGCACTCTCCTCAAAGACAAAGGAATCTCCCTCCCGGGGGAAAAACTTCCGACACTGCTCCCCCGGCTGCACTAGAATCCCCATCTCATTGGAGAGCATTTCTGCCACCTCCCTGGTAGTGACATATCTGCCCCGCCAAGTCCTTCCCTGAATATGTATCTCCAATCGCCCGTCAAATTTCTCGTAAAAGGCAATCTCCCCCACTATCACACGGCTTTTGCGAAGAGTTTTCACCACAGCATCTCGCATATCCAGAGGAATCCGCTTAATCAGAGGCATCTGCCGGGACAGCCCCTCCACGATCAGTCCCACCTCCTGCAGCTGCTCCGCAATCACCTGACGGTGAAATTCCATCCGATTCTGATATCCTTGCGCCACATTGGCGAGATGAATGTTCTGGTTCACCTGAGATAGAAATTCTTCCTTGCAGGTGCATTCCCTGGTAAAAGTTCCGGGCAGCTGCTCCATTTGAATCTGCCCCATCTCCCGCGCCACAGATATTTCACCTATCATTTCCGGCCGCATCAGCGCAATTGAGCCCTCGCATTTTCCATACTCCTTGCATTGCCCGCAGATTTCTTCCGACATCACCTCCATCATCTGTCGGATCTCTCCCCCGGACACAAAATCCTCCTCCCTGCTTTTACCCAATGTCCTAGATAATTTCTGAAAAGAAGCAGAAAAGTCCTGTAGCTTATGCTGGATGATCTTCTGGAGCTGCTCGCTCTCCCAATGATCCGCCCACCCTCCCGCCTGAATGTGAATCCGGGAAAAAATATGCTCCGGCAGAAGAAGAAAGAGTGCGCCACCCACAGCAGCACTGCCTAATTCCCCATAGGAAGAAAAATCTTGAGCAACCATATAGGGAAGCGCCCAAGCCAGAAAAAAGAAAGAGACCCCTACAAACAATTTTCCCTGCTCCCGCAAAATCCCCACGCCAATCCCCAGCAGCCCCATCACGCCAATCACGCTGCTGTGCCAGTCGGAAAGTATCAATGCCACGCCACAGATGCTTCCGCACACAGCCCCCACTCCAGCGCCATAACAATACCCCATGACCAGAATGAACAGATATGCCGATGTCAGAAGAAAGGAGATTCCCAGCACTTGTCCGCTGGGAATCCCCAGTATGGCAAAAGCGCCCAAAAGAATCAGGCTGAACATTTCCTCATTGCCCAGATTCTGCCCCCTCTTCCCACAGAGCAGGAAATGCTCCCCCTCGTAGAGAATCCGGGTGCACACCAGAGCCAACACAGTCTCAATCACCCCAAGCATCACGTCATACTGGTCATGGGGAACCAAAAAGAGACGAAAGCCTGTCAAGGCTCCTACAGAAAGCCCCAACAGAAGGGCAGTATGTCCCAGCCGTATGGATACCTGCTGCTTTTCCAGCAAATCCACCGCCATAATCACCGCCATGATTGCCATTCCCCGAATCACCACGTCATCCATGGAAAAGGCAGTTGCCATCCCCAGCACCACGCTGATGCCCACGGGAATTTTTGCCCCAGGCTCCGTATAGCACACCGCAAAAAAGGCAATTCCCACGGGATTGATTCCGAAAATATTCACCCGGCCCAGCAAAAAACCCAGTAGAATTTGCAACAGCTTTCTTTTCTGTATCTCCTTCATCACAAAGAAATCTTTCATTGTCATTTCACCTTCTCTTTCCATTCCGCCTGCGGCACACTTATTGTTATGATTCGATAAGAAAGAAGTATAGATAAGAAAATATGCAGATTTTGTCAAAATAAAAGGGTAGAAAAGAAAAAAATTCGACAGGAAAGAGAATAGCGACCCGTTAGAATGATGATTGCCATCTCGCCCAAAACTCCTCCAAATGATTCGGAAGAGACTTTAACGTCACCACTTCATAGGGGAACCACTCCCTAGGAAAAAGACTCTGGTAATCCCCCTGCATAAATCTATCATCCAGAAGAAGAATCGCTCCCACGTCCTCCGTGGTGCGAATCACCCGACCTGCTGCCTGAAGCACTTTATTCATCCCGGGATACTGATAGGCATAGGAAAATCCGGACCGTTTCCTCTGATCAAAGTACTCCCGAAAAAGTTCATTCTCCGTACAGACCATAGGAAGGCCGGTACCTACTAAAACCACGCCAATCAGCCGATTTCTCTTCAGGTCAATGCCCTCTCCAAAAATCCCTCCCATCACGCACAGGCCTAAGGTGGTTCTTTCAGGCGCCTCTTGAAAATGACACAGAAATTCTTCCCGTTCTGCTTCTGCCATAGAGCTTTCCTGCAAAAAGACATCCAGTTCCATCCCCTTGGCCAAATCTATCAGATGGAGGTGCACATCCTCCATCAGGCGGTATGAGGGAAAGAAAATCAGATAATTGCCCATCTTCGCCCGCACAAACGAGAATATATACTTGGCAATCTTTTCATACATGGCATCGCTGCGCATTGCATATTTCGTAGACACGCCCCTTCCAATCATGAGCAGCCGCCTCTCCGGCAAAAAGGGAGACGGAGCGCAGACAGCATAATCCTCCTCCCTGCCCGCCAACTGCTCCCGATAATAATGGATGGGAAGAAGGGTTGCAGAAAAGAACACGCTGCACCTCCCCTTCTTCAAGCACAAATCCAAGTTAGCCGAAGGATCCATGCATTGCAGGCGAAGCCGAAAATTGCCCTCCGGGGAGTAGTCACCATACACGGTATAATAATCATCCACAAGCTCGTAAATATTCTGAAACTCCCGAAGATTAAAATAAAAATCCAGCAGCCGCTCCCGCTCCTCCGGGAATAGCGGCATCATTCCCTGCTCCCCGGAATCCCCATGCTCCTGCTCTTGGAGAAACTCCTCTGCGAGCGTGCAGAGCCGCATCGCCCGCAAGATAAAGCCCTCCAGCTGGATTGGATCAAATTTCTCTATCTCATCGCATTCCCTCTTTAATTCTAAAAGCGCGCGATTACAGGATTCCATGGCTCCGGCCAATTTCTTATTGCGAGATTTCACCATCTTCTTCATGGCTAGAAAATCTTCCTTCACCACCGTGGCAGAATACATCTCCCTTGCCCGGTCTACCAGATTATGAGCCTCATCCACCAGAAATACATAGTCATTTTCCTTGTCCAGAGAGAAAAATCGTTTTAAACTGGCAATGGGATCGAAGGCATAATTATAGTCACCGATAATCACATCGCACCAGGTTGAAATGTCCAAGCACATCTCAAAAGGACACACTTCATGCTTTTGCGCATAGAGGAGCACGGTATCCCGGGTTATCATATCCTCTGAATTAAGCACGTCAAATACCGCATCATTTACCCGGTCAAAATGCCCCTTCGCCCGGGGACAGGAGCCGGCATTGCAGGCTGGCTTGTCCAATATGCATATCTTCTCCTTAGCCGTAATCGTGACGCACTTTAGCCGCGCCCCCTCTTCTCCCAGCAAGACAAAGGTATCCTCTGCCACCGTGCGGGTGATAGTTTTTGCCGTGAGGTAGAATATCTTTTCCGTCAGTCCCTCCCCCACGGATTTCACGGCAGGGAACACCGTGGAAATCGTCTTGCCCACGCCGGTAGGAGCCTGAATGTACAGACGTTTTTTTCGCAGAATGCTCTGGTATACCCCCTTGACCAGATTCCCCTGCCCCTCCCGATAGGGAAAAGGAAATTCCACCGCCTTAATCGAGGCATTTCTATCCTCCTGCCAGCGTATTTGCCAGGCAATCCACTTGGCATAGGCTCTCACGATGGCAAAAAAGGCTTCCTCTATAGCAGGATAATCCAGATATTCCGTGAAATAACGCACTCTCTCCGTGGGAATATGGCAGTATGTCATGCGAATGCCCATCCCCTGCAGTTCCTCTTTGGAAGCATAGATATAGGCATAGCACAACGCCTGGGCCCGGTGAACCGGGACAGGCTCCTTCAAACTGCGGATATCCCGGTACACCCCTTTAATCTCATCCACTACCTGACCAGCCTCATCAGAAAAAATGCCATCTGCCCTCCCGTCCAGCGTGAAGGTAAATTCAACATCATCGCAAGTGACAGGAATCTCTATTTCCAAGGGGACTTCTGCCTGATAGCCCGCCCCCATCTTCCTCTGCAGCTTCTTATGAATGCGGGCGCCCTCCTGCATGGCATCTGCATCCCTCAATCCGGTGGAAGAAACTGTGATATCCCCGGAACGCATGATAAATTCTACTAAATTCCTCACAGAAATATGAATGTCATGCATAAAATCCCCCCATTCTTAATGAAGTCTCAAGTTCAAGGCAAACTTCTCGTTAGGGACTGTTAAAAAATAACTTTGCATTTTGCGTAAGCTGGAATTTTCATCT
>CASGVX010000189.1 GCA_949346185.1 uncultured Lachnospiraceae bacterium | reverse complement strand
AGAGGATGATTTTAGCATCAAATTCGCCTAGGAGGCGGGAACTATTGCAGCAGGTGGGCTTGGAATTTCAGGTGATTCCCAGCGACTGCGAGGAAATATGTTCTTTGAAGGCGCCGGAGGCACTTGTGGAGGAACTGGCCAGGCAGAAAGCGGAGAATGTGGCAGGAAAACTGCAGAAGGCTAAGGATTGGGGAGACGAGAGGAAGAAGGTCGGGGATTTGGCAGAAGAAATGCAGAAATCAGGCGATCCAGCAGAGAGCGCATGGTGGGAGAATGGGGAAGAGATTGTTGTCCTAGGGGCAGACACCGTGGTTGCCCTAGATGGGAGAATCTTGGGAAAGCCGGGGGATGAGGAGGATGCCTTTCGCATGATACAATGCCTTCAGGGAAGGAGTCACCAAGTGTATTCCGGCGTGGCGCTTTTCCTGCTGTCGGGGAGAACGGGAGAGGTGATTTCTTGGAAGACGTTCCATGCAAGGACGGAGGTGGAGGTGGTTCCCATGGCGGCGCAGGAGATTCGTGCCTACATTGCCACCGGGGAACCTATGGACAAGGCGGGCGCCTACGGCATTCAGGGAAGGTTTGCCGCCTATATCAAAGGAATTGCGGGGGATTACTACAATGTGGTGGGCCTTCCGATTTCCATGCTTGTGGGGGCACTCCGTGCCTTGAGGGAATGAAAGCAGGACATATGTCCTAATTATAGATGGCGACAAGGATTTTCCCTGTCGCCATCTATTGTTAGGATATATGCCGCAATGACATAGGCTTTGGCTGCAGCCCGGTCAGCCGCGATAAAATTTGGCAATCTGCTCAGATTTCTCTGGGAAATTCTCGCTCAGATACATCAGATATTGCAGCGCGCTTCCCTCGTAGGGATGGGGATCTCCCAAAAGCCCCACTTCATAGCAATTTCGGATGACATTGATGATGCAGTTTTCCGTGTGGTCTTCCTTGCAATCCTTGCACTCCTTCAGGATATGGGCGATGCCCTCCTCCAAGTCCATCTCGTCAAATGCTTTAAAGTCCGCAGTGGGAATATGCTCTATGCCCTCCGGCACTTCCTTCTGGGGGGCTTTACGGAAACTTCTGATGCACTCTTTTGCGTATCCTATGGTGCATTCTCCTCTCTGGCATTGGGCGCAGGAAGTGTCACGCAAGCAGCAGCTTTCCAAATCTTCCCACACCATGTCTGCGTTAAAGCCTTTCTTGTGCTCCTCTGCCATGTTGGATTCTCCTTTCCTGACTTATTTATCTTTCAATTCTTCAAAGGGACCCATCTTCATCGCCCGTACTTTGGAGGACAGTCCAAAGAGGTTGATGAATCCTGCCGCATCTACGTGGTCATACAGTTCTCCCGTGGTGAAGGATGCGATATCCTCGTCGTAGATGGAGTAGGGGGAAGTGGTGCCCAGCTTGATGATGTTGCCCTTGTACAGCTTAAATTTTACCTCGCCAGTGACATACTTCTGGGTTGACGTGATAAATGCCTGCGCTGCCTCCCTGAGAGGCGTGAACCATTTTCCCTCATAGACGATGTCGGCAAATTTGTTGCCCATATCCTTCTTGGCAGTGTAGGTTTCCCGGTCAAGAATCAGTTCTTCCAGCTGCTGGTGCGCTTCCATTAAAATCGTGCCGCCAGGGGTCTCGTATACGCCCCGGGACTTCATCCCAACCACCCGGTTTTCTACGATGTCAATAATTCCCACGCCATGCTTTCCGCCCAGCTCGTTCAGCGTGCGGATAATGTCGGATACCTTCATCTCCTTGCCGTTGACGGATTTGGGCACGCCCTGCTCGAAAGTCATGGTGACAACCTCGCCCTCCTCTGGCGCCTTCTCAGGAGACACGCCCAGAACCAGAAGGTGGTCATAGTCCGGCGCATTGGCGGGATCTTCCAATTCCAATCCCTCATGGCTGATATGCCACAGATTGCGGTCGCGGCTATAACTGTTGTCAGCAGAGAAGGGAAGATGGATGTCGTGCTGGCGGCAGTATTCGATTTCTGATTCCCTGGAATCCATGTTCCAGTTGGGATCCCTCCAGGCAGCGATGATGCGGAGGTCTGGAGCCAATGCCTTGATGCCCAGCTCGAAGCGCACCTGATCGTTCCCCTTTCCGGTAGCGCCATGGCAGATGGCAGAGGCGCCCTCGATGCGGGCGATTTCTACCAGCCTTTTTGCGATAAGCGGACGGGCCATGGAAGTGCCCAGAAGATATTTATTTTCATAAATGGCATTTGCCTGGACGCAGGGAACCACATAGTCATCGCAGAACTCGTCTGTCACGTCCTCGATATAGAGCTTGGCAGCGCCGCAGGATTTTGCCCTTTCCTCCAGCCCGTCCAGCTCGCTGTCCTGTCCCACGTCAATGCATACGCAGATCACTTCATAGTCGTAGTTCTCCTTTAGCCAAGGGATGATGGCAGTGGTGTCCAATCCGCCGGAATAGGCTAGAATTACCTTTTCTTTCATTCTGAAATCCTCCTAAATATGTAATAATTTGTTTCTGCAGTCACTTTGAAAAGTAACGTTCTGTCCATAAGTATAAGCACAAATGGGAGAGATTGCAAGTTTTTCTAAATAAAAAACAGCAGTTCGCACATGACGGGATGAACAGCCTCCACGGCAATTTCTAGAAAATAGCCAGAATCTTATGTGCAAGCACAATAATTCTGTTCTTTTTCTAGAAATGACCGTGAATAGTAACATCATGATACGAATGTTATATTTTTGTGGAAAAATATTATACATTTTAGATTGGAAATATGATAAAATATGATTACATATATCATGTTTTCATGATTTATATCAGAAAATCATGAAAGGTGAGAAGGTAAACATTAAAATTTATAGGAGGAAAGCGAATGAGAAGAGGTTTACACAACAAGATTATGGCAAACGTGCTTGCATTTGCCATGGTGGCATCGGGAAGCGGCATCTGTGCCTTGGAAACCGGGCTGGATGCTTCTGCGGCGGAAGATGCCAAGGAACTGACAAAGGTTCTTGGGGAAGAGGATATTGATTTGCGGGCAAAATGGAACGACAAATCCAATATCGGGGAGGGACGGGAAGTGACCCTCTCTGACGGCAGTAAGATTACGGTGAAGGATAATGGCAGCATGCGCCCGGAACTGACTTCCCAGCAGTTGGCAGACGAAGAGATGGGACTGGGCATTAATCTGGGAAATACGCTGGAGGGCGTGCATCTTGTGGAGAACAAGGCAAATATTACCGGGACGGCCTTTGACACGGCATGGAACCAGAAGGTTACCACTAAGGAGTATATTGATTTGCTACATACATACGGCATCAACACGCTGCGCATTCCGGTGGCTTGGAGCAATGGCGACATTGATGATGGCACCTATACCATCCGGGGCGCGCTGTTAGACAGGGTGGAGGAAGTGGCAAACTACGCGCTGGATAACGGCATGTATGTGGTGATTAACGATCATTGGGACAACCAGTGGTGGGGTCAGTTCGGCGCATGCAAGAAAAATGAAGCCGACGAAAAGGTTCCTGACGAAGAGACCCGTGCCAATGCATGGAAGAGATACGAGAGTTATTGGAAGCAGATTAGCGAGCGCTTCAAAGACTACTCAGATCATCTGATTCTGGAGGGCGCCAATGAGGAGCTGGGCGACAGGCTGAACGACCCCATCTGCCTCAATGGACCCGCCAAGGGTTATGCAAAGCCGGACAATGCAGGAAAAGACATCCAAACGCTGGGCGGAGACTTGAAGACGGACGACCTGTATCGGACAGTCAATGAGATTAACCAGAAGTTCGTAGATATCGTCCGTGCTTCTGGTGGAAACAATGCCAGCAGACATCTGCTGATTCCGGGTTACGACACGGATATGGAGAAAACTGCTGACAGCAGATATCAGATGCCAAAGGACACTGAAGAAAATGGCACCAGCAAACTGTTCCTGTCAGTGCATTACTATGCTCCCACAGAATTTGCATTGGATAATGCCACTGGAACGTATACGACGAAAGATCAGGAATATACGAAGACATTTTTTACTAATCTGAAGAAGTTTAGCGATGCGGGCTATGGCATTATCATAGGAGAGTGCGGCTTCTGCAATCCCTCTGGCGTGACTGGCAGCGTAACCCAGTGGTTCTATGACACCTACACGGAGGCGGCAAAGTATCATGCCGTGCCTGTGCTTTGGGATACCGGAGCATTCTTTGACCGGGAAAAGCCGGAGATCAATTATAAGGATATCGCTATTTTCTACAATACCGTCAACCAGGCCAAGGGAAGCACGGATGTGGATAGGATTACAGGCGGTACTCCCTCTCAGGGCGGAACTGAAATCAAGATTCCGGATTATATCGACAGCAAATTGTGGGGGACGCCAGGGCTTCATGCCTATGCTTTTTATCAGACAACCACTTGGGATTATCGGGATCCGTATATGCCTCTCCGAAACTTAGGCAAAGATAAGCACAGCTGGGATTATATCAAGGCAGCGGGAAATGAAGTCACGGCAGAGCAGACGAAGGTGACGGATGTGAGGCTGACAGCGGACGGACAGTATACGGTAGCCATTGATGGCATTGATTTGTCAGCAGCGAATTCCTTTAAGATGCTGGGCGTGTCCACGGATATTGACAAGACACTGTATCCGGGAATTACGGTATCCAGCGCCAC
>CASGVX010000188.1 GCA_949346185.1 uncultured Lachnospiraceae bacterium | reverse complement strand
TCCTAACGTTACTGTACAGTACTATCACTGACGCGGCTATACAGTTATTGGAGTAATTATCTCATGGAACCTAATTAGAATCTAGGCACTCTGTTGTGAATCGCTTACAGATAAAGTCTTGCATATTCAAGTGGATTGTGGATTGTCTATTGCCATAACATTTTACACATGGTCTGTACACGCTGTAGTTTTCAATCATTTCTCTGCCTTATTACAGTCAATCCGTAGTATGTAGCCATCAAATGTAGTAATATCAATACTGTTGTGGTACATATGGTAACTTGCGGAAATAAAATTCATATCATCAACATGATATGGAATATGCTTTATGGGCTGGTTTCCGACTTAATGATTGGAATCTCGTAGCATGTTTCTGATATTTTTCAAATGATTGTGATATATGATATGCAGTCAATCGTTATATTCTATATGAAACAAATGGCAGAATAGACGATTGCATTCTCATTACGCTGCCTTCGCAGGAATGAGGGTGACGCATGGAAAAGGAGAAAAATATGGGAACAATTCAATTTTTGAATCGAGATGGGGATTTTCGCATAGAGCAGCCAGAGGACTACAGTTATCTATATTTTCCGGTGGCGGGAGAAGATGGGATAAAAAGTTCTCTTACGCCGAATTTGGGAGGGGATATTAAGATGGGGCAGAATGCCTTTCTTATGGAGCCTGTCAGTGCGGAGAATCTGCACAATAATCGTTCTAGCAGAAATTTTTGGTGCTATGTGGACCATATTGGGGCATGGTCTGCCACCGGGGCATCTGCAGAGGCAGAGGCTAGGAAATATACGGAATTTCAAGATCAGAGCGTATTGGAAGCAGGGTTTATGTGGCAGTCTGTGACAAGGAAATCGGAACGGTTTCCCTTGGAGGCGAAAATAACATCTTTCGTGCCTTTGGGGCATAATGTGGAAATCATGTATGTGGAGCTGTCAAATAAAGGGAGGATGGCGCAAAAAGTTACGCCCACCGCCGCTATCCCCATGTATGGAAGAAGTGCAGACAATATCAGGGACCACAGGCATGTTACATCCTTGCTGCATGAGATTAGGACAACGGATCGAGGAGTTTATGTAAAGCCCGCATTATCCTTTGACGAGCGGGGGCATCAACGGAATGAATTGACATATTTTGTGTGCGGAGTTACAGGAACGGGCGAAAAGCCGGAGGATTTTTATCCCACAGCGGAGGGCTTTGTCGGCGAAGGGGGAAATTACTGCCATCCCCATGCGGTTCTTATGAATGAGATAGGGATTCCGTCGGGAAACTGCATCAGGGGAAAAGAGGCAGTGGGAGGCATTCGCTTTCCCGCCATTACCCTGCATTCGGAAGAAAGGGCGTCATACATTGTCATCATGGGAATTACGGGAAACGAGGAGGAAATAGATGGCATTCTTTCTCGCTTCTCTAACGAGGAAAAAGTGAAAAGGGCGCTGCAGGAAATGAAGGATTACTGGCAGGGGAAGGTAAATGTCAGGTATTATACGGGGGATGGCTGTTTTGACAATTATATGCGCTGGGTAAGTTTCCAGCCTATTTTGCGACGGCTTTACGGATGCTCCTTCCTGCCCCACCATGATTATGGAAGGGGAGGCAGGGGATGGCGGGACTTGTGGCAGGATTGCCTGTCTCTTCTGATTATGGATCCCGGGGGAGTGCGCCAGATGATTCTCGACAATTACGGCGGCGTCAGGATTGATGGGACAAATGCTACGATTATAGGCGGAAAGCAGGGAGAATTTATAGCAGACAGAAATGGCATTGCCCGGGTTTGGATGGATCATGGCGTATGGCCATTTATGACAACGAAGCTGTACATAGACCAGACAGGGGATATAGAAATACTGAGGGAGAAGGTATGTTATTTCAAGGACGAGCAGAAAGATCGGGGCAGCAGTCTGGATGAACTGTGGGATGCCCGGTATGGAACCAGGCAGAAGTGCGGCAGTGGGGAACTGTATGAGGGAAGTGTGCTGGAACATTTGCTTTTGCAGCATTTGTGCGCATTTTACGAGGTTGGGGAACATAATCAAATCAGGCTTCGGGGCGCAGATTGGAATGATGCGCTGGATATGGCAGAAGAGCGGGGGGAAAGCGTGGCATTTACCTGTGCTTATGCGGGAAATCTTATGGGGCTGGCAGAACTTTTGGAAATCTTGGAAAGGCAGTTCGGCTGGAAACAGTTAGAATTACTGGAGGAAATGCGTATTCTTTTGGAGGGTGACAGCGAGCTTTATGGCAATGTTGCAGAAAAGCAAAGCATTCTGGGAAGATATCTTGCGTCCTGCGGGCATGAAGTGAGCGGGAGGAAGATGCAGGTGCCTATCAGGCAGTTGGCGCAGAACTTGAGGCAGAAGGCAGAGTGGATGCAAGGGCATATTCGCGAGACGGAATGGATTTCCTCTCACCAAGCCGAAGGCTGGTTCAACAGTTATTACGATAACGATGGCAAGCGGGTGGAGGGATATTTCCAAAACGGCGTCAGGATGATGCTTACGGGTCAGGTATTTGCAATTATGAGCAATACGGCGGAGGATGCCCAGGTAGAGAAAATATGCAAAAGTGCGGATCGGTATTTGTATCACAAGGACATTGGCGGATATCGGCTGAATACAGATTTCCATGAACAGAACTTCCGGCTGGGGAGGATGTTTAGCTTTGCCTATGGGGAAAAGGAAAATGGGGCAGTCTTTTCCCACATGACGGTCATGTATGCCAATGCACTGTATCAGAGAGGGTTTGTGAGAGAGGGATATAAGGCACTGCAGACGCTGGCAGACACAGCCCTGCATTTCGAGACGAGCAAAATCTATCCCGGAATACCTGAGTATTTTAATGGGGAAGGAAGGGGACTGTACCATTATCTGACGGGGGCTGCCAGTTGGTATATGCTTACTTTTGTCACGGAGGTGTTTGGCGTTCGAGGGGAAATCGGAGATTTGGCTATTTGCCCCAAACTATTAAGTGAGCAGTTCGACTCAGAGGGAAATGCGGAAATTTGCCTGAGATTTGCCGATAAGGACTTCCGCATTGCCTTCCATAATCCTGAAAAACTTACGTATGGGGAGTACGTGGTGGGTAAGGCCGTGTGCGATGGGAAGAAAGAATTATTCAGGCATGGAAATGGAGTGCGGCTTGCATTGCAGGATGTGACGTCCCTGTCAGATGGCAGGCATGACATCGACATAGAATTGCACAGATAAGGAAGATGCTCTGCTTTTCAATGCGAAGAACGCTGGTTTTGCGTTCTTCTTGGGTGCGATAGTAGTTTTACCTAGCGAGGTGATTTCGAGTTTGGTTATACATCGCACCTTTTTACCAAGAAGTGCGGTAATATTGATTGCGGTATTTTTTGGGCGTCATTCCCACGGATGCCTTGAAGGTTTGGATAAAGTGGCTCTGGGAGGAGAAGGCAAGGTAATTTGAAATGTCAATCAAGCTATAATCAGAGTATTTCAATAAATGCTGTGCCTTCTCTATCTTTTTCTCTCCGATATAGTCGCTGATGGAAACGCCCAATTCTTTTTTGAAGAGCCGGGAGAGGTAGCTGGAAGAAAGGTCGGTGTATTCTGAGAGGTTTTTAATAGTGATTCGGGTGTTTAAGTGATTGTATATGTAATCTATGCAAAGGACGATGGGTTTTGAGATGACCGCATTTTTCTTCAGCAGAAGCATTTTGCCTGTATAATTGAGAACCATATCTTCATGAAGCTGGGAGATGGCAGCGATACTTTTGCAGGCGTCCATTTTTAGTATATAAAAATCGCTGAGCCGGTATGCCTGCTCCAATTCCATCCCGGATTCTACGCAGCGCCTCGTAATCATTGCAGTTGTAACGACAAAATGATATTTCATATTAGTCAGGGGGTCTGTGGAAAGTGTTCCCATGCCATCTTGGCTGGCGAAGGTATTTTTCCTGCAGTTTGCCTGTACATAGTCCATATTGCCGGAACTGACGGCTTCATAGAAAGAATATTCTTCTTCCAATGGGCGGTGCGCAATAGATTCTTCTGATTTTTTAAATTCTGCCTGATACCATTCTTCCCTTATAGTCATAGTGTAATCCTTTCTGATTCTATGTGGAATCATGCGCAGGCATGACCCTCACAAGCGAGCTTGCTCAATCCGCATATTATGATATCATAATTCATGCCATGTTTTCTGGCACAGCCCAAGTTGAGGAGCAACTTGCAATATAAATGTGCCAACATTTATTATATCATGATTCTTATAATTTTGTATAGATTTTTATATATTGAGATAGACTTGGCGTTTACAATGTCATTATTATCCATGCCTTCATCGGATTCGAGGAATGATAACAGGTAACTTGTAAAAAATGAATATTTATGGTGCTATTTTGCATGATTTATACGAAATGGCGCATAAGGGGAGATAAGCGATGAGATTTGGTTATTTTGATGATGATAAGCGAGAGTATGTAATTGACAAGCCGGATACGCCTGCGCCTTGGGCGAATTATCTTGGCTCGCCTGAATATGGAGCGATTATTTCTAATAATGCCGGGGGATATAGTTTTGTAAAGTCAGGGGCAAATGGCAGACTCTTGCGTTATGTATTCAATGGCTTTGACCAGCCCGGACGGTATATTTATATCCGCACCTGGTCAATCTGCAGATTCGCGCTGTTG
>CASGVX010000187.1 GCA_949346185.1 uncultured Lachnospiraceae bacterium | reverse complement strand
AGAATCCGTGGCTGAATGCGGATCAGAAGTACGCAGTAGGGGCTGTGGTATCTGGACGGGTTGCCAGAATGGCGGATTTTGGTGCATTTGTGGAACTGGAGCCTGGCGTTGACGCATTGCTTCATGTTTCCCAGATTTCCAAGGAGCATGTGGAGAAACCCTCCGACGTGCTGAAGGTTGGCCAGGAAGTAGAGGCAAAGGTCGTTGATTTCAAGCAGGAGGATCATAAGATTAGCCTCAGCATGAAAGCATTGGCTGCCGATACAGCAGAGGCAGAGGAAGAGGTTGAGGAGCAATCAGAAGAGTAATCTGCTGTTAGATTTGTACATTTCGCCAATCTGTGTGTTGCAGATTGGCGATAATTTTTTTTCAAAGAGGAGGCGGACGCTATGGATATGGGTGATTACGGAGTATTTAAGGAGAAAGTATTCCAGTTGACGAAGATTGACTTGAACAGTTACAAAGAACGTCAGATGCGCCGGAGGATTGATTCCCTGATTAACAAGGCGAAGGTGCAGAACTATGCGCAGTATGTGGAGGCGCTTCGGACAAATGATGAGATGTTGGAAGAGTTTGTAGCATATCTGACCATCAATGTATCGGAATTTTACAGGAATCCCGAGCAGTGGGGATTGATGGAAAAGCAAGTGCTCCCTTATCTCTTTGACAAGTTTGGCAAAAGTATCAAGATTTGGAGTGCCGCCTGCTCTACGGGGGATGAGCCCTATACTCTGGTGATGGTTCTGTCAAAGTTTATGCCCTTGGATAAGATTCAGGTGATTGCCACCGATATCGACAAGCAGGTGCTGGAAAAGGCTCAGCTGGGCATCTACAATGAGAAAAGCCTGAAGGGTCTCCCCTCGGAGTTCAAGACGAAATATTTTACAAAAATTAATAATACCAGTTATCAGGTGAAGGATGAGATTAAGAAATGCGTGAAGTTCCAGCAGCATAATCTGCTGAAAGATCCTTATCCCAGTGGATGCAATTTGATTGTCTGCCGGAATGTGATGATTTATTTCACAGAGGAGGCAAAGAACGTGATGTACCATAAATTTAATGAATCGCTGAAAAACGAGGGGATTCTCTTCGTGGGCAGCACGGAACAGATTATCAATCCATCGGAGTATAATTTTACTACCATACAGTCTTTCTTTTACAAGAAGGGGTGAGTAGCATTTTAGCATAGGAATGGTAAAGCTGCGTGGCAGCGGTGCTATGCGTGCATTCAAGTTCGCAGGCAATGGAAAGGCATGGGTATTTTTATGAGAAAACAGATTAAGATTGCAGTGGATGCCATGGGAGGGGATTATGCGCCGGATGCGGTGATTCAGGGGGCGTTGGATGCCATGGAGGAGCATGATGGCATTTCCATTATTTTTACAGGAAAAGAAGATGTTATCAAACAGAAGCTATTCGGGCATACTTATGATCAGGGACGGGTGGAAATTGTTCCGGCAGATGAGGTGATTGGCTTTGACGAGCCTCCGGTGATGGCAATTCGCAAGAAGAAGAATTCTTCCATCGTGGTAGGGTTGAATCTGGTGAAAAAAGGGGAGGCGGATGCCTTTGTCTCTGCGGGAAGTACCGGTGCCATTCTGGTGGGCGGACAGTTTGTGGTAGGTAGGATCAAAGGGATCGAGAGAGCCCCTCTGGCACCGCTGATTCCCACCTCCAAGGGGGCTTCCCTCCTGATTGACTGTGGTGCCAACGTGGATGCCAGGGCTTCCCATCTGGTGCAGTTTGCCAAGATGGGCTCAATTTATATGGAGCATATCCTTGGGGTGAAGAATCCCAGAGTTGCCATTGTAAATATTGGTGCGGAAGAAGAAAAGGGGAATATGTTGGTGAAGGAGACATATCCTTTACTAAAGGAATGCACGGATATTAACTTCGTGGGCAGCATTGAGGCTAGGGACATTCCCAATGGAGATGCGGATGTGATCGTGTGCGAGGCCTTCGTGGGGAATGTGATTTTGAAACTTTACGAGGGATTGGCTTCCACGCTGCTGAAAGAAGTGAAGAAAGGGCTGATGGCCACGCTGCGCAGCAAGATTGGCGCCCTGATGATTAAGCCGGCACTGAAACGGACGATGAAGAACTTTATGGGCGAGGATCAGGGAGGAGCGCCTCTTCTGGGGCTTAAAGGGCTGGTGGTAAAGGCGCATGGCAGTTCTAAGAGTGATGATATCAAGCACGCCATTGTCCAGTGCATTCAGTTTAGTGAAAACGAGATTAATGAAAAGATTAAGGAAAATATCACAATGGATTAGGGAAGGGCGCATGTGTTATGGAGTTTGAGAAATTGCAGATGATTATCTCGGAAGTGCTTTCTATGGAACCGGAGGAAATCAGGCCGGAAATGTCTTTTGTGGACGATCTGGGGGCAGATTCCCTAGAGGTTTTTCAGATTATTATGGCGATTGAGGAAGAGTTTGACATTGGTCTGGAGGACAGCGAGGTTGCATCCATTGAGACGGTGGAGGATGCGCTGCAGGCGATTGCGGGTGAATGATTTAGGAGAGGCAGGACGGAAATGAAGCAGGATAAAATCATAGAGTTTGAGGAGAGGATCGGCTACCAGTTTGACAATCTGGATTTGCTGGCGACTGCCTTGACCCACAGTTCTTATTCTAATGAGAAGAAATTAAGCAGATATGAGTGCAACGAGCGGTTGGAATTTTTGGGGGATGCGGTGCTGGAATTAATTTCCAGCGAGTATATCTTCCGCTCCAATCCCAGCCTTCCGGAGGGAGATTTGACCAGAATACGGGCGAGCTACGTGTGCGAGCCTACCTTGGCCCTGTGTGCCAGGGAATTGGGTTTGGGAGAATATCTCTTCCTTGGAAAGGGGGAGGCTATGACAGGGGGAAGGGATAGGGACTCCGTTCTCTCGGATGCCATGGAAGCCACTATCGGGGCAGTGTATCTGGACGGGGGCTTTGCCAGGGCAAGGGAATATGTGGAGGAATTTGTGCTGAAGGATATTGAGAAGAAAAAACTCTTCTATGACAGCAAGACCTATCTGCAGGAGATCGTGCAGGGCCGCCACCAGCGTTTGAAATATGTGTTGCTGGGGGAGAGCGGGCCGGATCACGATAAATCTTTTCAGGTGGAGGTGCAGGTGGACGGCAGGGGCATTGCTGTGGGCACGGGACGAACGAAGAAAAAAGCAGAGCAGGCGGCGGCCTATCAGGCCATCCTTGCAATCGACCAATAGAAGGCGTGGGACGAACAGCTTCCGCAGTTGATAGAGAAGAGAATGATTGCTTCTGGCAGGCAGACTTGACGGAACAATCTTTCTCTTCTCTATGACTGTGGGTAGCAACGTATCAAGGCATTATCATAGAATGGAGAGCATAGATGTATTTAAAGAGCCTGGAAGTGCATGGATTCAAATCCTTTGCGAATAAATTAGTCTTTGAGTTTCACAATGGAATCACTGCCATCGTGGGACCCAACGGCAGCGGCAAGAGCAATGTGGCGGATGCGGTGCGATGGGTGCTAGGGGAACAGAGCGCCAAGCAGCTCCGGGGGGCAAAGATGGAGGATGTTATCTTTGCCGGAACCCAGATGCGAAAGCCTCTGGGATATGCATACGTGGCCATTACCATTAACAATGAGGATCACAAGCTGGACGTGCCCTACGAGGAGGTAAAGATTGCCAGAAGGGTGTATCGTTCAGGAGAAAGTGAATATTTGCTAAATGGAGCTTCCTGCCGTTTGAAAGATGTGCAGGAACTTTTGCTGGATACCGGTATTGGAAAGGAAGGGTATTCTATTATTGGCCAGGGGCAGATTGACAAAATCTTGAGCGGCAAGCCGGAGGAGAGGAGGGAACTCTTTGACGAGGCGGCTGGCATTGTTAAATTCAAGAAGAGAAAAGCGGCAGCGGAGAAAAATCTGGAGGAGGAACGCCAGAATCTCGTCCGTATTGAGGATATCTTATCAGAGCTGGAAAAGCAGGTAGAACCTTTGGAGCGGCAGTCTCAGGAGGCGAAGGAGTATCTTGCCTACAGGGACGAGCTGAAGAATCTGGACATCAATCTTTTTCTGTCGGAATATGACAGGATTCATGGGGAGATGGAAGAAATCCAGAGTAAGAAGGCCATTGCTGCCGGAGATTTGGAGGCTGCGGCGAAAGAATACGACCAGACCAAGGAAGAATATGTCACGGTGGAGGCTCAGCTGGAGGAACACAATAAGAATCTGGAGCAACAGAGGGAGCTTCTCTCGGCGGATAGGATTTCCCTGAACCAGTCTGAGGGAGATATCAAGGTGCTGAATGAACAGATTCTTGCCCTGCGGCAGAATAAGGAGCACAACGAGGAACTCCTCCATTCCCTGCGGGAGCGCATACAGGCGGCGGCCACAGAGAGGGAAGGATATCTGGAGCAGAAGGCCCAGGCCGACGATAACAAGCAGGGACTTGTGGAGAAGCAGTCTGCAATCCAGAAAAAAATGGACGAGATGGCAGAGCGGGCGGTTTCCATGGAAATCGAGATGAACCAGTGCAACGAGGATGTCATGGATTTCCTGAATAAGAATACGGACGTGAAGACGGACGAGGAGCGCATGAAAACCCTGCTGGAGCAGAATAATATTAAGAATGCTGAGATTACCAAGCAGATTCTGGAAAACAAGACGGAGGCATCTGTGCTGACGGAGGTGC
>CASGVX010000186.1 GCA_949346185.1 uncultured Lachnospiraceae bacterium | reverse complement strand
GACTGCTATGACGGTATGCTACGATGCCTGCACAGTTCAGAAGATTCGCATCTATGATAACACGCTGGGTGATAAGGATGTTACCGTGACAGGGAAGACGGCGACTGAGATTGCGAAAGATATGGGCAAGGCATGGAACCTTGGCAATGCTCTGGACGCTGTGACAAAGGAAGGCAAGGCAGATGAGAATGCGTGGATTGAAGCTACTACCACCAAGAAACTCATTCAGGCTGTCAAGGGCTATGACTTCGTGAAGGAAGGCGAGAAAGCGGGCGAGCCCGTGGTTGAAAATGGCGAAGCAGTTGTGACGCCTCGATTCAACACAGTGCGTATCCCGGTATCCTTCCTTGATAAGATTACCAGTGACAATAAGGTTGACCCGGATTATCTTGCAAGAATCAAGCAGGTGGTTGACTATGCTTACGACATGGGCATGTATGTGGTAATTGACATGCACAATGATGGTGGTCACGGCATTCCTACCCAGTGGCTGGACATCACCAAGACCGGTGCGCAGTTTACGGCTATCAAGGCAAAGTTTGCGTCTGTTTGGTCTGACATTGCAGATTACTTCAAGGATTATGACCAGAAGTTAGTCTTTGAGGGCTACAATGAGTTGATGAATGGGAACTATGATTCCAATCCCACAATAGTTCAGTCTAACAATGTCAACGCTCTGGCTCAGGCTTTTGTGGATGCCGTGCGTGGTGCCGGTGGAAAGAATGCGGAGCGTGTTCTGATAGTGGCTGGCTACAATACGAACATACAGCAGACTATTAGTCGTTTTAAAAAGCCGACTGACACAGCATATGATAGGCTGATGCTGTCTGTTCACTACTATGACCCATATGATTTTGCGCTGAAAGAGGATAGTGGCGTAACCACATGGGGATCCGACGCTGAAAAGACTGCCATGAAGACTGCCATCGAAACCATTGCGGAATATGGAAGGTATAATGATATGCCGATCTTTATCGGAGAATATGGTCCGATTGACAAAGACAATACTACTGTAAGAAAAGAGTATTGCAAGTGCTTAAATGACTATGCGAAGAATAATGGAGCAGGGACGACGATTGTTGACGCTGCATACTGGGATAATGGTGTGATTGGCATAAACGGTTCAGCCTTGTTTGACAGGGTGGATAATTCCGTGACGGCTACAGGAGCACAGATTATCTTGGGAATCCATGGAAAGTAATGGACTGAAAGAGTTATTTATGAAATGTTGGCTTGTTGATTGATATTTTTGATGCCGCCCCTCTCATTATCCTTGAGGGGGGCGGTATTTTTTTGAGAGGAGGGAAATTTTTGCTCAAAAAAATTTTTTCCTGTAGTTTGGCGGTTGTGCTTGCGTTGCTAGGTGTGTTTTCCGGGTGGGGCGGAACTTGCAGTGCCAGTGCTGCAAATGGAATAAAGTGGGAAAGTGTCTTTGATCTCGCAATGCTGGGTGATTCTAATAGGCTTAATTGCCAAAAAGGTTGGGTTGCTGCTCTGAAGACTGCACTTGGAGATTCAACAGAATTGGTGTTTCCTGATAAGTATAGACCAGGAGATGATTTTCTGGATGAGCAGTTAGGGGGTCATACAGAGGAATATATAAAAGAAAACCTAGATAATGGGTATCTTCCTTATCTAAAGGAACAACCCGTTGAATTAGGGTCTCAAGCCTTAATCAATACAGCTAAAGAACCTTCTACTGAGAAACTGCCGAGTATTACAAGTGTAGTGTTTGGTGCAGGAATAAATAGAATTGATCAGGGTGCTTTATTTCGATTTCCAAATCTAGAAAAGGTAACGTTTAAGGCAGATGGGCTGTCTTTTTCGGGTGATTTGGCTTTTTTGGATAGTGTTTCTAGTGATGATGCAGGAACATATGCTTCTAAAATAAAGGAAATACATATTGATGGCGCTACGATTGGAACGGTGGATGCAGCGGCGTTTTCGCATATTAATTTAAGTACGCTGAAGATTTATGTGACATCTGGAACGGTCAAAGCTGCCTTGCAGACAGCAGTTCCCGCGCTCACTGATGATAACTTCGTGGATCCGACCCAGAATTTGCCTGCTCCCGATATTGAAGTGAGCGGTACAGAGATTCATAAAGGGGAAGTGTTTGCCCCGACAGTAAAAATTACGAAAGGTGATCAAACGCAAGATGATGTAATTATTGACAATAGTTTATATAAAGATGAGAAGTGCGAACAGAAAACTAATAAGTATTATTATAGTTCAGGGATACCAGAAGGTACATATTATTTGAAGGTAACGCTAAAGGCGACAGAGAACTATCAGGGCTTGGAAAAGGCAATTCAGGTTAAGGTAGTTGGGAATGAAAATGTGAATAAAACAGCATTGGAGACGGCGATTGCTGAAGCCGAACAATTCGATGCTGATAATAAATATAAACATGAAAATTATAAGAAAGAAGATTGGGATGCTTTTCAGGATCAACTGAAATCGGCTAAGTACATTTACAACGATAAAGAGGGTAGTTTTACGCAAGCGCAGGTAGACGATGCTGCTACGAAGTTGACTGCGGCGCTGAATGCCGTGAAGGCGTCTGTGGCAGACAACACCGAGGCGTGGAATAAGCTGCAGGAAGCGATACAAAAGGCGGAAGCCATGCTTGCTGATAAGGATAAGTATACGGAAGAGAGTTGGAAGAGAGAGGATCCTGAGAGGAGGATTGCTGATGCGAAGGCGTTGAAGAAGGAGGATCCCACCATGACAGTAACTGAGATTAATCGGCAAATTTCTTTGCTTGATTTTAGTGGTCTGGAACTGAAGCCGGTAGGGCCGTCTGTGGAGCCGGGCTCTCCCTTTGCCTACATTAAGACGGGCTCGCAGGAGAAGGTGCTGTCCATGACTGCGCCGGAGAAGCTTGCCGGGGCCACGAAGGTCAGGGTGACATTCCAGTGTGCCGAGGATACTTCCTTCAATGCGAATGCTAGCATTGATATCACGGCGAATGTAGCAGGGGAGGATAATTATCAGAGATTTCCGGGAACCGGCGGTTATGAGACCGGCGTCACCTGCACGGTGGTACTTCCCCTGTCTGAGGCTGTCAAGGCTGGTGACCTCATCGAGCTTTTCGCGTCTACCGGGTCATGGGATAATGCCAAGGATTATGTATATGCCATCACCGCCATTGAGTTTGTGGATGCAAATGATAAGGCACTAGGCGCTTATATTGACAAGGATGTGTTCAAGGAGAATCTGGCTACCGCCATCAAGGAGGCGGAGGCTATCAATACTTCTACCTACACTGCTGAGAGCGTGGAGAAGCTGACGAAGGCTCTGGCGGATGCCAAGGCGCTGAAAGAGGATGCCACGGCAGAGGAGATGAAGAAGGCGATTGATGCCATCAACGATGCCATTAAGGGCTTGACGAAGAGGGATGAAGACGAGGAGGCAAAAGAAAAGCTGACTGCCAAGGTGAAGGAAGCAGAGGCTATTGATACCTCCCTGTATACCCCTGAGAGCGTGGAGAAGCTGACAAAGGCTCTGGCGGATGCCAAGGCGCTGAAAGAGGATGCGTCAGCCGAGGAGATTAACAAGGTGCTGGCTGCCATCGACGAGGCCATCAAGGGCTTGGTGAAGAAGGATGGCAGTGGTGGAAATAATGATCCTCAGAAGCCGGCTGATGACACCAAGGTAATCGGCGTGGCTAAGGGCAAGACCTTTACGGCTGGAAACTTCAAATACAAGGTTTCTGCTGCTGCAACGATGACTGGCACTGTGAAAACTGCCGGAAAGGTTACCGTAGTCAGCCTGAGCAAGACGGGCAAGAAAAAGTCTTCCATTAATGTGAAGAATACGGTTTCCGCATCCGGAGCATCTTATCAGGTGACAGGTATCGGAAGCAAGGCATTCAGGAAGGCTGCCAAGTTAAAGAAGGCCACCTTGGGTTCAAATGTTAAGTCTATTTCTGCAAATGCATTCGAGAACTGCAAGAAACTTTCTTCTGTCAAGGCGACAGGCGTGACGAAGATTGGCAAAAAGGCATTTAAGGGATGCAAGGCGCTTGGCAAATTGACTTTCGGCAAGAAGAAAATCACTTCTGTATCGAAGGGGGCATTCAAGGGCTGCAAGAAGAAAATCAAGGTTGCTGGCGGTTCTAAGAAGGTGAAAAAAGGGAACATAAAGAAACTAAAGAAGTCAGGTTACAAGAAGTTTAAATAGCCGTTCGCAGTATTTGACGGAAGTTTTGTAACTACTTAGTAAAAAACACCATGCGGGTTTTCCTGCATGGTGTTTTTGCTGTGTTAATACATATTTGTATCAAAAAAGACATATAACTGTTATCTGAAACCATTCCATTTTCATCCAAATATTGGTATGCTTAATATGTTGCAGAAAATGAACAACAGTTGGATACAGGTTGAATGATTTCAGATAAGGGGGATTACCATGGATAGAAAAAATATTGGACATAACCTTAGGGTACTGCGCAAACAGAGTGGCATGACACAGTCGGATCTGGCAGAGGATATCGGCGTTTCAAAGGATCATATATCCCATGCGGAGATAGGAGTGGGAAGCATTTCCATGCCGCTTTTGCTGGAAATCTGCAGGGCGCTGAATGTGACGCCCAATGATGTTTTGTCAGGAGAATACGAGATGGAAGAAGAGAATGGGCAGGATTTGAAAGATGTATCCCTTTCGCTGGGAGATATTGACAGCCCATTCTCTTCT
>CASGVX010000185.1 GCA_949346185.1 uncultured Lachnospiraceae bacterium | reverse complement strand
GCCAGACGCAAGCACATGGTCCAGACCGCCAAAGCCGATATCATATGCCCAACCATCACCGCCGAAGATCCATACGGACTTCTTCGCAAGGTAGTCCTTCTTGTCAAGGGCTTCCTTCGCATTGTCACATCCAGCAGCGGCAGCCTTCTCAAGTTCTGCTACCAGTGCATCTGTAGCGGCGCCATTCGCTCTAGTGTCTTCCTTCGTCTCCATGAACTTATCATAAGCAGCCTTCAGCTCCGGAGAAGCATTTCCAGACTCTACGCATGCCGTGATGCTCTCAATGGCACGCTCGCGGATATACTTCTGCCCGATGTGCATGCCCAAGCCATGCTCTGCATTGTCCTCGAAGAGGGAGTTAGACCAAGCTGGCCCCTTCTTAGAGTCCTTATTCACCGTATACGGAGAAGTGGCTGCCGGATTACCCCAGATAGAAGAACATCCCGTTGCATTGGAAATGTACATCTGCTCGCCAAAGAGCTGGGTAATCAGCCTTGCATAAGACGTCTCTGCACAGCCTGCGCAGCTGCCGGAGAACTCAAGCAACGGCTGGTTGAACTGGCTGCCCTTCGGCGTGGTGTCAGCAAATCCGCTGTCCTTCTTGCCCACATTGGCAACTAAGTAATCAAATACCGGCTGCTCCTCTGCCTGCGACTCCTGAGGAACCATCTTGATGGCGCCCTCTGCCGGACATACGGTAATACACTCGCCACATCCCATACAATCCAGAGGAGATACGCTCATAGTAAACTTAAACTCGCCAGCCTTAGGCTTGGTGTCTGCCAGCTTGATATTGGAAGGCGCTGCCTTCACCTCATCCTCTGAGAGCAGGAATGGGCGAATGGTTGCATGGGAGCATACAAAGGCACAGTTGTTACACTGAACGCACTTCTCAGAATCCCATACAGGAACTGTCACGGCAGTACCACGCTTCTCGTATGCGGAAGCACCCGTCTCGAACTGACCATCTGCAATATTTGCAAAAGCAGATACCGGAAGGCTGTCGCCATCCATCTTAGAGATAGACTCGAGAAGCTCATTGACCATCTTCACCACCTCAGGACGGCCGGTCTTATCCTTCGCTGGAGCGTCTGCCTCAGGATTCTTCCAAGAATCTGGAATCTCAACCTTATGTACAGCGTCCACGCCGGCATCAATCGCCTTGTAGTTCATCTCTACCACAGCGTCACCCTTCTTGGAGTAAGACTTCTTGGCAGCTTCCTTCATGAACTGCACTGCGTCATCAATAGGCATTACGTCAGCCAGTTTGAAGAATGCGGACTGGAGAATGGTGTTGGTGCGCTTGCCCATGCCAATCTCGATGGCCTTGTCGATGGCATTGATGGTGTAGAGCTGGATAGCATTGTCAGCAATGTATTTCTTTGCCTCAGCGTTCAACTTGGAATTTAATTCCTCGTCAGACCACTGGCAGTTAATCATAAATACTCCGCCAGGCTTTACATCCTGCACCATCTTCATTCCCTGGACAACATACGCCGGGTTATGGCATGCCACGAAATCTGCCTGATTGATGTAATACGGGCTTCTGATCGGATTGTCACCAAAACGCAGATGGGAAATGGTTACGCCGCCGGTCTTCTTGGAGTCATACTGGAAGTATGCCTGAATGTACTTGTCTGTGTGGTCGCCGATAATCTTCGTAGAGTTCTTGTTGGCGCCAACCGTTCCGTCTCCGCCAAGTCCCCAGAACTTGCATTCCTTGGTACCCTCGGCAGACGTAATCGGAGCGGGCTTTACTTCCGGAAGGCTCAGGTTCGTCACATCATCCACAATACCGATGGTGAAGCGAGGCTTCGGATCATCCTTCTCCAACTCCTTGTATACTGCAAATACGGATGAAGGAGGCGTATCCTTGGAACCAAGTCCGTAGCGTCCGCCAGTCAGCACGATGTCATTCAAGCCTGCCTCGCGAAGAGTAGCAGCCACATCAAGGAACAACGGATCGCCCAGAGAGCCGGGCTCCTTTGTACGGTCAAGAACAGCAATCTTCTTTGCAGTCTTAGGAAGAACTTTCAGAATGGCATCAGAAGACCATGGACGATACAGGCGAACCTTAATCAGGCCAACCTTCTCACCCTTGGCTGTCAGGTAGTCAATCACCTCTTCAGCCACGTCGCAGATAGAGCCCATTGCAATAATCACTCTGTCCGCATCTGGCGCGCCATAGTAATTGAACAGGTCATAGTCTGTACCCAGTTTCTCATTGACCTTCTTCATGTACTTCTCAACCACTGCCGGAAGCTCATCGTATGCCTTATTGCAAGCCTCACGGTGCTGGAAGAACACATCGCCGTTCTCATGGGAGCCACGAGCTGTAGGATGCTCCGGATTCAATGCATGGGCGCGGAACTCAGCCACTGCATCCATCGGGCACATCTCCTTCAGATCCTCATAATCCCACTTCTCAATCTTCTGAATCTCATGGGAAGTACGGAATCCATCAAAGAAGTTAATGAAAGGAACCTTGCCCTCCAGCGCTGCCAGATGGGCAACCGGGCTCAAATCCATAACCTCCTGCGGATTTGTCTCAGCAAGCATAGCAAAGCCCGTCTGACGACATGCATACACGTCGCTGTGATCGCCAAAAATATTTAATGCATGGGTAGATACCGTGCGGGCAGATACATGGAATACAGAAGGCAGCTGCTCACCGGCAATCTTATACATATTGGGAATCATCAGCAGAAGCCCCTGAGATGCGGTAAATGTAGTAGTAAGGGCACCTGTTGCGAGAGAACCATGCACCGTTCCTGCCGCACCGGCCTCAGACTCCATCTCCACGACTTTCACCGTGCTACCAAAAATGTTCTTCTGTCCTGCTGCTGACCACATATCCACGGAATCAGCCATGGGACTGGAAGGTGTGATAGGATAGATTCCTGCTACTTCTGTGTAGGCGTACGCCACATGAGCGGCAGCGGTATTTCCATCCATTGACTGTTTAGCTCTAGCCATTTTTATTTTTTCCTCCTTATTTTAAATTCTGCACAACATTTTAGCACTTTTGCGGAGAAAAGTAAAGAAAATCAAATGGAAATTTGCATCTTTCGACAGCACCAAGATACTATTAAAACAATAGCACCTCACTACCTTTTATTTTCCTTCCTTTTATGATATACTTTTTCTATACCCTTTGTGCCAGTATGGGCGGAATATCTCTTTCTCAGTTCTGTGGCATATTGCAGAAAAGTATGTATGAAATGAAGATTTGCTTTGGGATTGTTTGTGCCAGCAGCGCTGGAATGTTTGGAAATATGATGATAGGGGGAGTCCTGACGGTATGAAAGTTTTTATTGTAGGGAAATACAACACCTTCGTTAACGAGTTGATCAAGAAGTTATATAAAGAAAATGACAAGATTTATGTTTTAACGGGTGAAAAATATCACGGTGCCAAGCCCCACCGTGTCTTTGAGCAGTACTCTTTCCCATATACCGGGGACAGCATCATCGAGATGCTGGACAGCGTGCAGCCCGACGTGGTTCTATTCACCGGCGCTTATGATGCCAATTTTCAGTGGCAGAATATCCGCAGCGAATCCATGCACTATATGTCAGGGCTGATCAACCTGATCATGTCGGCGGAGATGCACAAAATCAAGCACTTTGTCTACCTCTCCTCCAGCCGGGTATACGAATCCCACTCGGAGAAATTGATTTCCCCGGAGGAAAAGACCACCGCCACGGAATATACCGGCTTGGCCATTGCCCAAGGAGAGGAGCTGTGCCGCCTCTTCAACGAGACGACGGAACTGGACATCTCCATCCTGCGCATTGACAATATGTATAAGACCCCCGCAGACCTGCTGGAGGTCAACGACATCTGTTCCGAACTGTGCTTAGAGGCTCTGCGGGACAGTTCCGTCACGGCAAATAACAACCACATTTTCTCCATGATTCACGTGACAGATGCGGTGTTCGGTATCTATCAGTACATCCACGCCAGAAATCACAGGAACTTCCTCTACCACCTATCCTCCGGGCAATCCATCACGGAATTGGACATCGCCAATGCCATCAAGGGCGCAGATGTGAGCATTTCCGTGCAAGACAGCACGGAAGGTCTGAAAAATAGCATTATCCTAGATGGGGATGACTTCAACCGGGAATTTGATTTCAAAATATTCCACAGTTATGAGAAGGATATCCCCGCCATATATAAAAGCATGCGGAAGAATAGGAAGGTCTTTCTAGGAAAGCAGAAGAAGAAAAAAATATCAAACAGCTTTATCCAGCGAACGAAGGCATTGCTTCTGGCACTGCTTCCATTTATCGAGAACTGCCTCCTATTCATTCCGGTATTCATGATCAATAACCGGGCAGTGGGCAGCGGATATTTTGACAAGCTGGACTTCTTCCTGCTGTACGTTCTGCTCTTCGCTGGCGTGTATGGCACGAAGCAGGCGATTTTCTCTGCCACCCTGAGCGTGGTGGGGTACTGCTTCCGCCAGCTCTACAGCCGCACCGGCATCGAACTGCTGATCGACTACAATACATATCTCTGGATTGCCCAGCTATTCATCGTGGCTATGGCCGTGGGGCGGCTGAGGGACAGCACCAAGGTTATTTCCTACGAGAAGGACGAAGAGATTACCTTCCTCAATGGGCAGCTGGAGGACATGGTAACCATCAACGAGAGCAACAACCGCATCAAAAACATTTACCAAAACCGCATCCTGG
>CASGVX010000184.1 GCA_949346185.1 uncultured Lachnospiraceae bacterium | reverse complement strand
TGCCCCTATATTGCCATTTTTAATTAGTTCAAATCTTATTGTCTGGGACAAATTACCGCTTATCCCATTGATTTCATCCTTCAGAACCTTCCCCTGCCTGGCATCCAGCGCCCATCCCCCATTGGTCGTGACCAGATTGTTTGCAACATCCTCCTTCGTCAGAAACTTCTCCAAGCAAAACTTATGCAGTTTCTCCACCGCTTTCAGAACAAGCGCCACGCACCTGTTCATCCTCCGCCCATCCCCGGTATACGGCACGTACTCGCTCACCGGACGTTTCCCCGGCGAAATCATGGGCCAGACATCCGCCACAATCCGGCTCTCCCCATCCTTCCGCTCCAAGCGGTACTCCGTCACCACCGCCCCCTCCGGCAACACTGCCCCTGCAGAGATTTCCACCCGGTTCTCCACGCCGTCCAGAGTATACGCTACAATCACGTCTGCGGTGTCAGAGGATGCCGGGTATGCGTATCCTCCCTCCGGCAGGGCAATCTCCCCGCTCCAGACGGTGATGCTGCCATCCGGCACGCTGCACACGTAATTCCCATTGGTGCATGATGCGCCGCCACGAGACCCTGCGCTTGTAAAATCCCCTATGTAGAGCATGTTGCAGGCAATGTGTTCCATGAGATTATCAACATCCTCTCTGATATCCTCTACCTGCTCTACTGTCGGAATCGCCCCTGGGTTCACATGAATTGCTACTTGCTCCGAACTACCTACTAAAATATTCATTCTGTAAGTAATTTCCGACAAAGCATCATCAGTACAGGGTGGCATATAATCAGAATGATCTCCTGAAATGCTCACAGCATATAAAACCTCATTCCCCTTGCTATCTTCTGCATACAACCCCAATGCCTGGATATCATAGCCTTTATCCAAGTCAGTATTTTCAATAGCGGCTATCACTTCAACCTGAGTCGCATCCTTTCTTTTAATTGAAGATACCAACACCGTTTGCCTTACATCATTCAGTTCTGTCAAAGAGTACAATTCATCCTTAGAATATCGATGCTCCGATACCGATATTTTAGTAAATACAGTAGTTGTCATTCCAGCAACTAACTTTGTTTGTAATTCCATTCCATCTTTGGTGATAACAAAACTTTCCATCTTTTTACCTCCTCACGTTCTTATTTATTGAGTGCACTCTCTATTAATTGGAAGGAATTGAAACCACTGATTTGCGCACCACTGCGCCAGCCAACACAACACCTCCATATATCTCACGCAACAACCTATTATTCAGGCTATATGCAATATTTTCAGGCAACATCTTCGCAAGTGCTTCCTCAACTTCTTTCGTCTGTCCTGGAATATCCATTTTGGTGGTAATATTCAACATATAATTTTCCAAGTCTCCCGAAACGGTATAGTTATTTGCACCGCAAATGGCATTTAACCTTTTTACTAATGTCCGATATGTATACGGAACAGAATTGTTCCAATGAATCAGCACCCTTGATTTTCTCAATTCTAGCGTATCATTTACATCTGGAACAATCTTTAAAATATGTTCATATTTCTGTATTCCGTATTCATCACATTCCGCTATGAATCCATTACCAAGCACTCTCTGCATATCAGAATCAATTTTGTCCGTTTCTTTATTTTCTACACTCATGATTTCCTGCATCTCTGCAAAATCCTGCATGACCGGTGGGAGGTAATCAATCAGCCTTGTCCTTTCCATTCTTTCATCCAATTACATCACCCCTTACTGGAATTGCATCTTCCTCAAGTGTTATATTATCCGAGTCTCCATTGATTCTAACCTCTAATATGTCAACAATTCCCTCCAGAAGCAAAAGCCTCGCCTCCATCTGGCTCATCCTCACAATCAAATGGTCACTGGCACTCCACGCCTCTGCCAATTCTGCGAAATATCCGTCAATCGTTTCTTCCATGGATTTTTTCAATGAGGCGAAAGAATAGCCTTCTTTATACATGACTGACACGCTAATCTGCATTGGCACTTCACGCACCCCCTGAACTTTCACCACATGCCCAATAGGGGCAAGCCCATCCCCCTCTCCAGTGGTTTTGTCTGGATCAAGCAAATTTTGAACATTCTGTACCAATGCCAAAGATGGCGCCTTAAATTCTGACGTAATAATATAGCATTTCACTGTTCCACCAACGGTCAGCAATTTATTGTCTGCCGCCATATAAACTCTGCTAAGCCAATCGTAAACGTCTGCATCTAGCGTTGTCGCCGATTGCTGTGCATACCACTGACGGACTGTATCATCCGGCGCCATGGATGCTGGATGATAGCCAGATTTCCATGCCCTGACAATCTTGCAGCCACCAACGCCATCTATGTCATTTACCTTTTCTTTGTAATCCTGTTTGTTGCCACCAAAAGCCTCGTTGGTAAAAGACGAAAAATAACGTTCACGAAAAGCCTCCACATCCTCTTCCTCTTCTCCTGGTATTAAAACTTCTTTTAAAACTGCTGACTGCATATCATTTACGTCATTTTTCGTCTCTATCACCAGCAATTCCCCCAACTGCTGATTTCCAGCAGTGCCAGCGGTTTCACAAGTCAATTGATATACCCCTGATTCCATCACCGATGTAACCATATAATTCAAAGTATTTAAGTTGAAGCGATCCCCAATCGAAATCGGCGTTTCAGCTGGAAAAACTTCCATTTTGCAAATCGCATAGGTTTCTTCCTTTGGGAATATCCCCTTTTCTGCCGCCCTCTTAGTCAAATAATAATAGGAAGCGGAATCCGCAAACACCTCATCCATCACCATATCCAATGCTATGTAAAAATTCGCAAGTTCCATTGCCGCCGGAGCCAGCGCATCATAAATAACAGAACCCTCTCTTTTGTCAAAATCATCACTAACATTAGATAGCATCCGGTCAAGGATCATGTCAAAATCAAATTCTTCAAACATTAAACCTCTACCTCCGTCTCTATGCCTTCTATTATATCGCCTTCTGCCGTAATTACAGTGAAGGTGACGTGCAGCATGTTTTTTCCTGTCCGCATGACCTGAAAATCTTCCACCGCCTCAATCCTGTCATCAGCAGTCAACGCATCCTCAATACGCAGTTTTACTTCGCTCATTGCATAATTCATTGGCATCCCGATCAAGTCAGAAAGTTCTATACCATAATCCCAAGAATAAATTTCATAGGCATACCGCTCGGTGCTGATCATTTTCATAATCGCCTGTCGCAATGCCTCTTCCTCGTCAACTATCCCCAGAAAAATGCCCTTTTTTCCCACATCTTTGGAAAGCACCATTGCATATGTCCTTGACGGTTCCGTCTCCACATCAAAATCCGCTTCTGATTCTTCATCATATTCATCATCTTCATAATTTTCACTACTTGGAAGCATCAACTCACCACCCTATCTATCACGGTAAACTCCTGGCCACCAGTCTTGCGCATCATCAAGACCTTTTCTCCTTTCTGAAGTCCGTTTTTTATCTGGCATTTCTTAGCAGTGCCATCCAATGTTATCTCGATCTCATAGTCCGTCACATTTCTTGCAAGATGGAGAAATTCTTCCTCCAGCACAAGAGAATTGGATACCTTGATGTGCAACGGATTCGCCTGAGTTACAATGCCTGTCTGATAGTCGCATGGCTTTCCGGCATTCACCGCATCAACCGCAATCTGCTTGATTAACTGAACTAAATTTGCACTAGCCACTAAAATCACCTCCCGATAGAACCAAATCCATGGAATGCTGCCTGTTATTGAAGATATGCGTCACCTTCTCCACCATCATGTAATTTGCAACCTTGATATCATACAAATCCAGCATGACAGGTACCAGAGACCCGGCACGAACGCTTCTATTCCCGATTACGCCGGATACGGTCAGATTCCTTTGCTTCTTGTTGTACAGTTTTAACAGTGCCTTTGACTTTAATTTCCCGATATCAGGATTATCAATTTTATCTACATATTGCAAAACCCCCCATTTGTTTATGTTCTTCGAGTGCTTTGTGACGTAAAGATCATACGAACCCTTCTTTTTGTTCTCATAAATCAATTTGATCTGGTTGTACACATCGGAATCAATGCTGACCTTATATGTAAATTCCTCCCCCGTCTCCTGATCCACCAGGCATGAATTTACTTTCATGCTGGAAACATCTGTTAGTCGCAGTCTTCCGCATTTATCATAAAGTACATACACCTTTCCCTTGACCATCAGGGTGTCATCTAGGGCGTTCTGTATCATGTCGAATAACGTGGTGCTATCTTCCACCGCCGACCTTTTATAACCAGTGTCTGCCAGTTTTCCGCAATTCAGTTGAAACCTTTCGGCAATGATTTTAATCACTTGGCTGGCAGTTTTATTTTTGTATATCAAGGTTTCCTCATTCTTCAAATAACGAAGCTGGTCATAGGCGGTATAGGAGACAAAGCCATCCTTCTTGATCTGTCTGGAAAAGATATAGCCAAAGAAAAAATTTCTTCCATCAACCGTGACTAGTACTTCATTTCCCTCAAGGATTTTATACTTTTTGTCGTATTTTGCCTCAAACGTCAACTTCCCCGGTGTCCCGCTTCGCTCCCAAGTGATTTTCATGCCTTCTTTCACCGGAACCGTATGCCTTTTCTTGCCATTCTTCACTGTTACGGTCACAATTCCATTTGGCAGTTTTCCAGTTTCCTTCACATCGGCATTGATATTGGCACTCTTCTTTTTCTTTTTTTTCTGTCTTTTTAGCACCTTTTTCAAATATGCCAATTCTTTTT
>CASGVX010000183.1 GCA_949346185.1 uncultured Lachnospiraceae bacterium | reverse complement strand
AATCTTCATTTTCTTGGTAATCATTCTTTTTTTCCTCCTTCTGCAAGGGAGCCTTACCATAAGAATCGTTAGAAATATATCGCCGCCATTCACATCAACGATATAGCGAACGCCTAACAATCCCTTCCCTCCCTCATCTGGTCTGCAATACGACTGATTTTGCGCAGACGATGATTTACGCCGGACTTGCTAATCGGCGGCGACAGCATCTGCCCCAGTTCCTGCAGGGAACCGTCCGGATATTCCATCCGCAGTTCTGCAATCTCCCGAAGCCCGTCTGCTAGTTGGCTAAACCCCAAATGGCATTGGAGATACCTAATATCTTCTATCTGCCTCGCCGCAGCGGTGACAGTCTTATTGATATTGGCCGTCTCGCAATTCACCTGCCGGTTCACAGAATTGCGCAATTCCTTCAATATGCGCACATTCTCCAATTCCATCAAGGCTACATGAGCCTCCATGACATTGAGAAAATCCACAATCTGGGAACCCTCCTTCATATACAGTACATAGTATTTCTTGCGCTCCACAATCTTTCCCGCCACGCCAAAACTAGCAGAAAGCATCTGCAGCTGCCTTGCATACTGCCGGGACTGCACTGCAATCTCCAGATGGTACGCCTTTTCGGGATTGGTGATGGACCCCGCCACCAGAAAACTCCCCCTGAGATATGCTCTCTTACAGCAAGTATTCTGCACCAGACGCTGATGAACCTGCTGGAAACCTCCCCATAAGTTTCCGGCTTCATCTAACATCTTGATTGCCTTGAGAATTAGGATGACAGCCTTCTTCTCCCGAACAAACAGAGAATACCTGATGCTGGACAAGCGCACATTATGATTCCTCACCATAACATCAACCTGTACTTTAAATGTATTCCTTAATAATGTATAGGATTTTTCCGCTACTGTCAAGTTCTCTGTATAGATTTCCAAAAAGAGAATGCCATCTGCCTCCTGCCGAATCTTGCCGCACAGATGAAAAATCGCCGCAAACTCCGCAATGCAGCAATGCCTGGCACTGCTCTGCTGTCTGGCAATCTCCTCCTTGACCCTGCTCGAAAAGGACATAACCTCCTCCTATTTTCAGTATGCCGAAACAGACTGCAAAGAATCCCTCTCCCTGCCAATCTCTCCCGGCTACTTCTCTATATCCCGATGCTCCACCTTCATGCCATAGGGAAGTTTTTCAAGATTCTTTGCCAGCGTATTCGCAATGGACACGGAGCGGTGCTTCCCCCCGGTGCAGCCCACCCCGATGACCAGCTGATTCTTACCCTCAATCACATAATTAGGAATCAAGAAACTAATCATCTGGAACAGCTGCTTAGAAAAAATCTGTGCCGGTTCCGCTCCCATGACAAATTCATAGACTTCCCTGTCATTCCCCGTGAGGTGCTTTAACTCCGGAATATAGTACGGATTGGGCAGAAACCGCACGTCGAACACCAAATCCGCATCCTCCGGAATCCCATATTTGAATCCAAAGGAGAGAATCGTGACAAAGAAATTCTCATATTTCCCTCTCTCCAGAAAGATTTTGTCAATCTCCTGCTTCAATTCCCGAATCAGCATATGGCTGGTATCCAAAATATAATCCGCATGCTTCTTAATGTCCGCCAATTCTACCCGTTCTGCCTCAATCGCCTTGTCCACCCTACCCTGCAACGCTAGGGGATGATTCCTCCTAGTCTCCTTGTACCGCTTGATCAGCACATTGTTGTCTGCCTCCAGAAATAAAATCTCATAGTGGTAGCCTGACTCCTTCATGGCCTCCACGATATCTCCCACCTGGGACAGCCCCTCCAGATTCCGAATATCGATGCCCAGAGCCACGCCGTCCACCTGCTTTGCCTCCCTCATGAACTCCTTGGTCATGCCGGAAATCATCTGCACCGGAAGATTGTCAATGCAGAGGTAGCCAATATCCTCCAGCATGCGGAGCACGGAACTCCTCCCTGCCCCCGACATCCCCGTAACTATCACGAATCTTACCATCTTAACCTCGCTTTTCCATCCTATGCACGCCCTTCCAATCATGCCGCCTCAACGCCACAAAGAATCCCGCCTTTGGCACTCCATCCATCGCCATGCGTCAGACGCCTCATTTCCTACTTGGTTCTTCACAGCCATTGACCAGCTTGACTTCCAATTCCAGCGTCACGCCGAACATCTCCTTCACCGTCTCCTGCACATGGGCAATCACCTTCATCGCCTCTTCATAGGTTCCATTCCCCACATTGACCACAAAGCCGCAGTGCTTGTCAGAAACCATCACATCTCCTATGCGGTAGCCCTTCAGCCCGGCATCCTCGATGAGCCTTCCGGCAAAATATCCCTCCGGCCTCTTAAAGGTGCTGCCCGCGCTGCCGTGTTCCAGAGGCTGCTTCTCCCTCCTTCTGCCATTCAGCTCCTTCATCTGGCAAAAAATCTCTTGGGAATCTCCCGGAGCAAAGGCAAATAGCGCCCACAGAACCAGACACCCATCCCTCTGAATGATGCTGGTGCGGTAGCCCAGTTCTAACGCCTCCCTGTCCAGAAAGGCCACACTGCCATCAGGCATCAGAAGCATCGCCCCCAGAATGCAGTCCCTGATCTCTCCCCCATAGGCGCCCGCATTCATGGTGACCGCTCCCCCCAAGGTGCCGGGAATGCCGGAGGCAAAGGCAAAGCCCTCCAGCCCCTTTTCAGCAATGGCATTTGCCAGAGCAGAGAGAAGGATGCCCGCCCCTGCCTTCACCAAAGTCTTTCCCTCCAAAGCCAGCAGTTCATCCGATTCCTTTCCCAAAAATTCTTCCGCCATCTGCCGCTTTTCTGATTCCAAAGCATAGAAGGCAATTTGATCCAACGGAGTTTTGTCCTGAGATGCCTCGTATGATTTCCCCGCCATGTGGGTGGTAATCATCACGCCCTCGTATCCCTCGTCACTCACCAGAAGATTGCTCCCATTCCCCATCAAAAAGTAAGGGACATTTTCCTCCCGGAGATACCTTACCAGTTCCACCAAATCCTCCACCGTCTCAGGCGCCACAAAATAAGCGGCCTCCCCACCAATGCGGAACGTGGTATGCCTGCAAATCGGCTCCCGCTCCCACACACAGCGTTCTCCCACGATTCGTGCCAGTTCTTCCCTGCCCAAACAATCCCTCCTCCGCTTTATAAACTCTCGATAAACCTCATAAAGGCCTGCTGCCCTGCCTGATCATTCTTATACACCCCGGCATGTTCCAGCACCTTCATAAACACCACGCCAATCTCCTTCTGGAGAATCTCCTCTACATTTTCCTCTGTCACTGCGTAATTTGCTTGGAAGCTTTCCACCCAATCTGCGTGCTTTGCTAACTCCTCATCCCCTCGGATATCCCTGCCCTTGAGAATGAACTCGCCCAGGCGCTTCATCTCATCTTTCAGCCTAGCTGGGAGCACAGCCAGTCCCATCACCTCGATGAGGCCGATATTCTCCTTCTTAATGTGGTGTAATTCCTGATGGGGGTGATACACCCCCAAAGGATGCTCTTCCGTAGTAATATTATTCCTCAATACCAAATCCAATTCATATTTTCCATCCCTCCTGCGGGCAATGGGGGTAATGGTATTGTGAGGCTCTCCCTCCGTCTCCGCAAAGACAAAGGCTTCTTCATCCGTATACTTCCTCCATCTGTCCAATATGTGGGCTGCCGCCTTCACCAGAATCTCCCTGTCCTCATGGCGAATGCGAATCACTGACATGGGCCACTCCACAATCCCCGCCTCCAAGTCTTCATATCCGGGAATCGTCACCTCTTTTCTCATCCCGGCTCTCTCCATGGCAAACTCATAATGCCCGCCCTGAAAATGCTCATGAGCCAGAATGGAGCCTCCCACAATGGGCAGATCCGCATTGGAACCTACGAAATAATGGGGAAATTGCCTAACGAAGTCCAGCAGTTTCCTGAATGCGGATTCATCAATCTTCATCGGCGTGTGTTCTGTATTAAATAATATACAATGCTCGTTGTAATATACATAGGGAGAATACTGCAGCCCCCATTTCCCTCCGTCAATCGTCACGGGGATCACCCGGTGATTCTGGCGAGCAGGATGGTTCACCCTCCCCGCATAGCCCTCATTCTCCTTGCAGAGAAGGCACTTGGGATAAGCGCTCTGGGGAGCATTCTTTGCCGCTGCAATAGCCTTGGGATCCTTCTCCGGCTTGGACAGGTTAATGGTCACATCCAAAGTGCCATAGGCCGTGTCCGCCGTCCATTTTCGATCCTTTTTAATCCGATAGCGGCGGATATAGTCCGTATCGCAACTGAACTTATAATAAAAATCCGTGGCTTTTTCCGGGTCTTCCCGGTAAAGCTCCCGGAACCGATGAATCACCACGCTGGGGGCAGGAACCAAGGCGCTCATCAATTTCGTATCAAAAAGATCCCGGTATACCACGCTGTTTTCTTTCAAGACGCCCTTCTCATACGCCCAATCCAGCAATCCTGCCAGAATGTCCTCCAGAGGCATGCCAGAAGCCTCCGCCCCCTCCTCATACTCATCCAGAGCAAGGATTTCCAGCAGACGGTTAATCGTATATACTCTGTCCTCCTCTGCCACCAGTCCATTTTCCATGCCATAGGAAACTAGTTCCGCAATCAATGCATTTACATTTGCCATTCCCTTTTCCTCCCTTCACAGAACAAAGGGGAATGCCAGCGCATTCCCCTGCAAGAATTTTCTCCGAAAATTCTTGTTGGTGTACTGCCACATTTCGAGCAATT
>CASGVX010000182.1 GCA_949346185.1 uncultured Lachnospiraceae bacterium | reverse complement strand
GACGGAAAGGTTTTCGGAGTGCTGCCTGCCCTCCTCTGCCACAAACTGCTCTCCCAGCCAGTAAAGTTTCTCTTCCTCGGTACCCACAGGCGCATCTCCCGCCTGCTGCCACACCGGAGAATCCTCCTTCCGAAATAGGGCATTGACTCCTCGCAGGACACGTTCTGCCTCTGGCAAGAACACCTCCCCCGGGGCGGCTTGCCCAGCCACGCACATGGTATACAGCCCATTCACCAACTGTCCCAGCTGCATGTACAAATCCGCCACATCGTTTAACTTCGAAGCATTTACACGAATTTTCTCCGCATAGATAGCATACGCCTCCTCCGATATGTTCTCATAGTCCAATGCCGACAACTCCTCCAGCACCGGCACAAACTCCGTAAAATATTTCTCCTGATTCTCATCCCGGTACAGCATGGCATTGGTGCGGAACATATAGAGAAAGCCTTCCAGAGAGCGCAGGTCGCTGCCCTGATACACCGAAATGCTATCCCGCACCAAGTCAAAATAATGCTGCCTGGTCATCCGCATGGGGAGCTGCCCCACAGCAAAACGAATATTGTCGCTGATCACGGTATTGTCCTCGCTGAAGAAAATGAAATTCACCAAATCCTGGGCAAATACCCCATCCCCCGGCATCATCTCCATATCATCGAAACGGTACTGAACTCGGTTCAAAATATATTCATATACCACGAAGCAGTCCACATAGGAGGTAAGCACCTGCATCTTGTCCACAACCTCCCCCCGGAGGGAAAGCAGCTTGTCAGCCATCTGCTGCAGTTCCTCATCAGACGGCTCCTCCAGATAGCGAGACAGCAGGCCATGAAAAACTTCTGCCGTATCCTCTGCCGATGAAATATAGGGATTGATGCCCTCCGACACCATTTCGTAAAACATATAATACTCCATCATAAGCTTTATGCCGGCGTATCGGTGATGAAGCCGCATATATTCTTCCACATAGTCGGACAGCAACTCCTGCGCCCCTTCTTTCTTCTCCAAATCCCTGATGATATTTCCTATATCGCTTCTCATACATATCCTCATTTCTGCGATGCCTCCCATGTATTTTACATGGGAATCCAATCGCTATTGCATTCCCGGGAAAAGAGACGCCCTCTCCTGCAAGATACGAACCAGCGCCTCACCTTCCTCCATGACCACAATCAATCCTATATAGATATCAGCACCCAGCTGTCAAACCATCTCAGGAAATTCTTCACATACTGGGGGTCAATCGCCATTCCCGAAAGCACCGGGTAGAACATGGCGAAAAGCGCCACCGCAAGCCCCGCATACACGAACATCCATTTTTTCAACTGAGGCTTCCAGTCAGTCAGAATCTTCATCCCATACCCAATCATCAGCACGATGAAGGGCACGCTGGGGAAGAAATGGTAAATGAACACCGTACGGCTGATAAATACCCAGGGAAGATACTGGGAAAGGAAGGCAAATACTAAGAATGCCGCCTTTCTGTCCCCCGCCACCCGGGCACGGTAGCACATGAAGAAAAACACGGGAATCCCCGTCCACCAAACCAAGGGATTGCCAAAGGAACTGATTCCCTGCTTCAGCGTCTCGCTCACCTGGCCTGAAAAATACCAGATGGGCCGCTTCATAATCGGCCATTCATACCACTTGGAAGAAAAATCATGGGTATCCCTGAGGCCGCTGTGGTAATTGAACATGCTGGACTGATTGTCCAGCAGCTGCCTTAGCAGCCCATGCCCCGAATCATCCTCAAAAGGAATATAGGCCAAGAGGTAAATCAACGCCGGCACTGCCACGAAAAAGATCAGGCAGAAGCCGATAGTCTTCCAGAACTTAGGAAAAAAGGTTTGGATAATCTCCTGATGAGATACTCCATCCGTATTGCCATACTGGTGCTTCACAGCATAATTGTACTCCCGGAACCGCTGTCCCATGGTGAGGAAAAAAATCAGGCACAGCCCAAAGGATGCGTATATGCCCGTCCACTTGCTCGCCCAGCTAAATCCCATGGCAATCCCGCAAAGTCCAAGAGGAATCCAAGTCCTCCAAAGATCTGTATCATAAAAACTCTTCCTAGCATAGCAGTACATAAAATAGTACGCCAGAATAATAAAGAGAGTGACAAACACGTCAATCGTGGCAATCCTCGTCTGAGCGAAATGCATGAAGTCAAATGCAAATAGCACCGTAGTCACGCAGCTGAGCCATGTCTTATGCAACAATTTCCTTGCAAAAAGATACAGAATCGGAAGCATCAGCACGCCAAACAACGTCCCCATAAAACGCCATCCAAAAGGATTCATGCCAAACATCCTGATTCCTAGGGAAATAAAGAATTTCCCCAAAGGAGGATGGGTATTTTCATAATTATACAGCCCATGTATCATCTCATAGGCAGTTCTCGCATGATAAATCTCGTCAAAATACGTGCCAGTGTGATAACTGCCCGCGCCGTCATACCTCTCCGTGGCATCCAGATATTCCTGCTCGTCAAAGAGATTGGGATACTCTTTCGCATTCACAGGCTGTATCAGGTTCCCCCCATCATCCTGAAATGCCAGCTCTATGATGCTGTCATCATATACATCACCACTGGCGGCAATCCGTACATACTGAGCCGAAATGTCCGTCTCCACGCTATTCCAGCAAAAGACAGAACCCGCATCCCAAGGAGAGGACTCAGAAAAAGCCTCTTGGAAGGTTCCCTCCCGGTCATTGGAGTAGGACACCAAATACTTGGGATTATTGTAATTTCCCAGATAATCCCAGATTCGCTTGATTCTCACTTCCTTGCCAAAATCCAGCACCACTTCCCCTTCCTTCACAAAGGAATAAGATGTGGCGGGGGCAGACATATTCCCCAAGTTTATGAAGGCTACCACGGCATATACCACCGTAACCGCCGCCATGGCAATCCAATCCGCCTTTCCCATCCGATCATCCCTAGCGGAAGTCCGAATCACGCTCCTGCTTCTTGCATTCTTATTTTCTCCCTGCCGAAAGGCATTCCAATTCAACAGAGCCTTTCCCTGACCGCTTTCCGGCACCTCCTTGCCGTCATACTGAATGTAATGGGAGTAGGCCACATAGAATAGATATCCTAGAAGAACCACCATGCCCAGTCCCGTGACCATAGGAAACACTGCTGTCCGGCTAAAGTTCTGGGGATCATAAAATAACATGGCATGAGCCATATTAAAGAAGCAGCCAATTCCCAAAAAGATATAGCCGAGAAAAAGATGCTTCCTAGGTCTGGAAGCGTAAGCCAGAAGCATCAATGCCAGCGCCGGATAAGCATATCTCTCATGCATGCGCACGGATAGGCAGAAAATTGAAAAATATAAAAGTGCCGCCACAAAATAGTATTTGGATGCCTTCTCCTTGGTCTTAAAATTCACCACAGCAGCCGCCGCCACCGACAGGCCGATGAAAATCATTCCCCATGCATGATAGGGAACAGCCAGGAAGGTTTCTGCCTGGTCAGTCCAGTTCTTCCCGAACATGGTCCAGATATTATAGGCATTGACTGAGGCATAGGGATAGGAAGTCACCGTATCCGTATACTGCTTCAGCGCCTCAGAAAAGTCGAACGGAACCATGAGAAGCACCAATAGCCCGATGGCGAGAAGCCCCGACCCCAGATGAATGAAAAATTTCTTCCAGAACACCTCTCTGCTGTCATTCCGAAAGGAATCCAAGAACACCTGATCCACAATGGCAAATAGCAGAACCGGGCCGAATATCAGCGTCTGGGGCTTGATTAAGATGCCAATGGCAAAGGAAAAATAAGCCAGCGGCAACTTCTTCTCCGTGGCAAAATAGCACATCAGCACCACAAAGATCGTAAACACACTATCCACCTGCCCCCAGATGGCGCTGTCCAAAAAGATGGCGGGGGTGATGAGGAAAACCCCTGCCAGAACGGCTGCCCCCATCTCCTTCATCCTCTTGCATGCAATCTTATATATTAGTAAGCCAATGGCCATATCACATAAAATAGCGGGAAGCTTGGTCAAAATCTGGCTTGTCAAGGATGCCTGCTCAATCCCGAATATAGAGCGCAATGCCCCGATAGCATAGAGAACATACATATATCCCGGCGGGTAATCCGTGAAGCTATCCAAATGATAGAATTTGCCAAAGCCATTGTCAAATACCATATCGGCCCAGGCGAAGAAGCAGTTCATATCCACCTCGTACCCCTTGTATGCCCCGGCGCCAATCAGCCTGGCGATGAAGGTCGCTCCAAGAATGATTGCCAGCAGGGACCATGCCAGCTTCTTCTCCTGCTCTGTAGAAACAGCCCCCCGATCCCATGACGAAGCCCTCTTCCCCCTATTGTGCTTCGTCCTCTTCTTCTGTGACTGAACCGTCCCCGCAGACAGGGGCCTCACTGTCCCCGCAATCCAATCATATCCCAGATACATCACGGCTGCGGCAAGCAATGCCACAATGATAATTATTCCCATTATTCTCCTCCATGTACGCAAACCAAACGATTTATCTCATTCACCTTTCACCCTTTTCTGACATGCTGATGGGTAAATAGATGATCCGAACAGTATTCATAATTGCCCTCGCATTTAGAACAGAATCTGAAATCCAGCCCCGGCGCATCCAGCTCCGTCCTGCCGCAGATAGCGCATCGATGCCTGGCGCCCCCCTCATACTGGTTGGGCTGGCGCATCTGCCTCTGGAAGTTCCTCCTCCTCTTCACCTCCTTCGGACGGATTCGCTGATAATCCCTCGTGGCAAAGAA
>CASGVX010000181.1 GCA_949346185.1 uncultured Lachnospiraceae bacterium | reverse complement strand
ATCGCCGATAATCACCGCCTGATAATTCTCCATCTTCTCCCCGATAGACTCAAGCCCCTCATCTATGTGTATCGCATCATAAATGGTATATTTATCCTTTCTGGTCTCCAGTTTGTATACCAAATCCACGCCGGGACGCTCCCCATAGATATATAATAACTTCCATGGCTGGAAAATCCGGTTATATACTTTGATTACCAACACATTCCACAGGCTGGAAACCACCATCTCCGCCGCCATCATTAATGCAAGATGATATGGGGAGACAAAGCCAAATGCCAGCAGGGAAATCACGATGTAAATAACCGCATTGGTGAGGAACAGGCTGAGATACTGGGATAGCATCACCTCTATCCGCCGCAGCTGCCCAATCTTCAAATTTCCGTACATATTGGAAAAGAAGAACAGAAGCAGGGCATACAGCATGAAAATCACATAGTTGCCTCTCCGATGAAACTGAATCACATACATCGTCTGCTGGTAGAAGCGATACCAGACATACACAAACAGCACTGTCATCAGACAGACATTAATCAAAGAGGCTACAAACAAAATCGTCCTTTTATATGGATCAAGATTTTTCATTCTAATCCCCCTTTAGCACTTTGGTTTTCATGTTTCTCCATCAATTTTTCCAGACCTTGGTGCTCTATATTTTCCATGCTCTGGAAAATGTGCTCGTTAGCAAGTCTTTCTGCCCTCTCCGCATCTTTATTCATCACCGCCTCCAGAATCGCCTTATGTTCCTCGCCGGCCTTCCTGGCTCGCTCCCGGGAGGACAGCGTATTCTTCCGCACCCTCTCCACATAGTGATGGTAATCAGACAAAATATGTTCCAATATCTTGCTTCCGCAAGCTTTATATAGGTAGAAATGGAAACGGTTATCCAGTTCATAAATCTGCTCCCAGTGCTCCTTCTGTATGTGGAACTCGCTGAGAACTATGATTTCTTCCAACTCTTCTGCCTGGTCTTTGGAAATATGCTCGCATGCCCATCTGGCACACAATCCCTCCAGATAGGAGCGAATCACATAGATATCGTAGATATCCTTGGCGGTAATCCCATTGACATAGGCCCCCTTATTGGGGATAATCGTCACCAGCCCCTCCAGCTCCAGCTGGCGAAGCGCCTCCCGCACCGGCGTCCGGGATACGCTCAGCCGCTTGCTGATTGCCGCCTCTTTCAGTTCATCCTTCTCTTGGTAATCCCCCGCCAAAATCTCCTCGCGAATCCGGTTGAACACCCTTCCCCGAAGAGAATATTTATCAATCTCTTCCCTTCCGCCATCATACCTATCCATAAGTCTCCACTCCATTTCTCTCTAGCGTACTGACATTACGTGTCAGTACACTAACTAATCCCATGTCAAATTTTATTTTAATCACTTGATAAATCTATGTCAACTGGAAAGAAAAGTTTTATCCTATTCCTTTTATTTTCCAAATATGTTATGATTGAATATTAGACATTGCGGTCTGTGGAAGGGCACTGCCGACACAGGCCATGCAGAATGAGGCAGTGCAGAAACGAGGTAAAATTATGGCTCAGAAGAAACATTCCACGGGGGAACCCAAGTACCCCATCGCCTATCTGATTCCTTTGATAATGGTGCTGGCACTGATTCCGCTGATTGTCTATATGTACAGATATGATCCGGGACTGACAGACTATGACTGGTACTCCGGCCCCGTCTCTACGTTCGATTTCTTTTTGCATGCCAAAACCACTTGGCTTTATATCACATTGATTGGAATCATTTTCCTGATGCTGTTCATGATATTTTCCGATGAAATTGCGCCAGTATGGGACAAGCTTCTGATTCCCCTTCTGGTGTATTGCGGACTCTGCCTCATATCTGTTGCCGCATCCGTAAATAAACACTTTTCCCTCACCGGCATATACGCACAGTTTGAATCTGTGTGGATTCTGCTGGGGTATGGCCTTCTGGTGTACTTTGCCTTCTATGTCCTCAATTCCGAGACGGCCATCAGGCGGTTAATGCCCTGGTTCTTGGCAGGAATCACCATCATGGCAGTGATTGGCATATCTCAGGCACTGAATCACGATATCCTTAAATTGCCTGCGCTGCAAAATCTGATTTTCACAGATAAATCCTATATAGGGAAGACGCGGAGCAATTTTGAAGATAACAGGGTCTACCTGACCCTGTACAATCCCAACTATGTGGGCTGCTACGTGGCAATGATCATCCCCGTGCTCATTGCGATTCTGATGCATGCGAAAAAACTAGCGCTGCGCATCTTTTGCTGCATCCTCTGCGTCGCACTCCTAGTAGCGCTTTTTGCCTCCCAGTCCCGGGCCGGAATCCTAGCTCTCGCCGTCACATTTTTCCTGATGCTCTTGTGCATGCGAAAAGTATTTCTAAAGAACTGGATTGTGACGGCATCCATCATCGCCGTGGCCATTGTTGGATTTATCGGAGCCAATATCCTGAGCCACAATGTCCTGCTGAACCGTATGGCAACCATGTTCCACTCCGAAAAGGAAACCTATGACCTAGAGGGCATTTCCTGCGATAAGGATGTGACTTTCTACTATCAGGGAAATGCATTGCACATCACCGCCGAAGCGGGAGAAGACGGCGTGCTGACTTTCACCCTCACAGACCAGGAGGGCAGTCCCGTGGCTTTCACCGCCGGGGAAGGAGAGACTCCCAACAGGATTACAGACCCCCGCTTCCCCTTTACCTTCAAGCAATTTACCGTAGACTCCTTCAAGGGATTCCAAGTAACCACCAGCAGGACAGAGGTCATTGACGGAGCAGAACAGACCACTGCCAAGGACTGGTTTTTCAGCAATCAAATGTTTGAGGGGGACAAATCATACTACTACAAAGGCAGCGGCAATTCCTTCTTCCACATTAAAAAGGATTATGATGGGGTAGCATTTCTGGACGAGCGATACCATCTGGCAAATGGCAGGGGATATATCTGGTCCAGAACGCTGCCGCTTCTAAAGAAGTATTTCTTCCTAGGTTCCGGCCCTGATACCTTTATCATCGCCTTCCCCAATGATGATGTGACGGGTCTTTATAATTCCGGTCACGACGGGGAATTAATCACCAGACCTCACTGTATGTATCTGCAGATTGCCGTCCAGACCGGCGTGCCATCCCTCATTGCATTTCTGATCTTCTTCGGATGGTATATCCTGCGCAGCCTGAAGCTTTACTGGAATGCCGATTACAGCGGCTACCTTCCGAAACTGGGCCTGGGCGTGCTGGCCGGCGTAATCGGCTATCTGATTCTGGGTATCACCAATGATTCCTGCGTAGCCGTCTCCCCTATCTTCTTTGTCCTGACGGGAATGGGACTGGGGATAAATTACCGGCTGAGAAAAGAGCAGGTCAAGTAGCAGGATAAGACCAGCAGCGCAAAAAAGCCAGCGAATGATAGTTCCTGGCTTTTTTGCATGTTGCGCCTTTGGATATTAACGCTCCTTTTTGATATATCTATAAATCTTATATGCAAAAACCCCTGCTGAAACACAGCAGGGGTTTATCACGTGCGCGAGAAGATTCGAACTCCCGACCTTCTGATCCGTAGTCAGACGCTCTATCCAGCTGAGCTACGCGCACAAGAACGATGTTTGAACACCGAACGAAAACTATTATAGCATGGACAGAAGGAAAATGCAAGTTGTTTTCGGATTTTTTTCCATTTGATAACTTATCACCAATTTCTCGCCCAGGAACACATCATTTTTCAGCAATATGCTCTATAGAACTGTATTACAATAAAAAGAGGAAGGCTCTTTCTAAAGGCAGCGCAGAACGCTGCCCAAGAAAGACGATCCTTCCTCTAAGAAGAACGCAAAAACAGCGTTCTTCACATTGAAAAACCGAGCAATTTCCTATCCCATGAACCTTTGTTTACGGCTTTTTGTTGACGCATCGCTACTATATTGGAATGCAGAATCGAGGATTACCATGAAACCATTTCGACCACACCTGTCTACCACCCAGATTATTGCGCTGGGCTTTTTATGTGCCATTTTGCTGGGTACTTTTTTCTTGACGCTACCCTGCTCCTCCGCATCAGGAACTGCCACCTCCCCAGCGGATGCACTCTTTACCGCCACCACCTCCGTGTGCGTGACAGGCTTGGTCACCGTTCCCACCTACCTGCACTGGAGCCTGTTTGGAAAAATCGTTATCTTAATTCTCATTCAGCTGGGAGGACTGGGTATCATTTCCTTCACCACGGGAATCATGATGGTCATTGGCAGGAAAATCACGCTAAAGGACAGAATCTTGCTGGAGGATGCCCTGAACTTGAATACTCTCAGCGGGCTGGTAAAGTTCCTACGGAAAATCTTTCTGGGCACCTTTCTTGTGGAGACCGCCGGAGCCCTATGCTACAGTTTCGTATTCATTCCTCGGTATGGCGTGCCTCGTGGATGCTGGTATTCCATCTTCCACTCCGTCTCTGCCTTCTGCAATGCGGGGATTGACATTCTGGGAGACAATAGCCTAGGGGATTATCTCACCCACCCATGGATGAATGGAGTCACCATGGCTCTAATCATACTGGGAGGACTGGGCTTTCTCGTGTGGTGGGACATCCTGAACGCATGGAAAGAAGTTCGCAGACAAAACTTTACTTTGAAAAGGCTTTTTGGCAAATTCCATCTCCACACGAAAATCACATTGACCGCCACCATCGCCCTTATCCTCATTGGCGGGATTGCCGTCTTCCTGTTGGAACATGACAACCCCGGAACCATCGGCAACCTTACTC
>CASGVX010000180.1 GCA_949346185.1 uncultured Lachnospiraceae bacterium | reverse complement strand
GGCGGCATCACGCCCTTAGCCCCGGTAGTGATATTCCGCACCGGGCGACCTGCAGGCGCTGCGCCGGCCATCTGCCCCTCTCTGGTGGGGAAATTGGTCTTAGGCTGGGGCGGGATTGCCGTAAATGCTGGCGCAGCCTGAGCCACATGCATGCCATCATTCTCCAAGCCAGTGGCAATCACGGTAATCTGCACGATATCGTCATTGTCAGCCACATCCACCACGCCAAAGATGATATTGGTATTCTCTCCCGTCAGCTCCTGAATGTAGGAAGCCGCTTCATTTGCCTCCTGCAGCGCCACATCACCCGAAATATTGATAATCACATGGGAAGCGCCCTCGATGGTAGTCTCCAATAGCGGACTGGAAATCGCCTGTTTCACTGCATCCAGACACTTCTCGTCCCCAGATCCCGTGCCGATGCCGATATGGGCAATGCCCTTGTCCTTCATCACCGTCTGCACATCTGCAAAATCCAAGTTAATCAAGCCAGGCATATTAATCAGATCCGTGATGCCCTGCACGCCCTGCTGCAATACCTCATCCGCCTTCAAGAGAGCCTCCTCGATGGAGGTGCGGCGGTCAACGATATCCAGCAGACGGTCATTTGGAATGACTATCAGCGTATCAACGCTCTCCTTCAGGCACTCGATGCCCGACAGCGCATTTGACTTGCGACTGCCCCCCTCAAAGGTAAACGGCCTAGTCACCACGCCAACCGTCAGGATGCCGAGATTCTTGGAAATCTGGGCGATGACAGGAGCTGCGCCGGTACCGGTTCCGCCGCCCATGCCGCAGGTAACAAACAGCATGTCCGCACCCTTGATCAGTTCCGTAATCTCTTCCTTATTCTCCTCTGCCGCCGCCTTCCCCACTTCCGGGTTGGCGCCTGCGCCCAATCCCTTCGTCAGTTTCTCGCCAATCTGCAGCGTAGTGGATGCCTTGCAATTCATCAAATGCTGCTTATCCGTATTAATGGCAATAAACTCTACCCCTGCAATCCCTTCATCTATCATGCGGTTTACAGCGTTGTTTCCGCCGCCTCCCACGCCAACTACAATTATTTTCGCTGCATAATCTGCATTTCCTGACTTAATTTCTAACACAACGGGTCCTCCTTCATCCATGCTCTCGCAATCTTATCATACAGTTTTCCTCATATTATGTATGAATTGATTCAAATTTTTATTCACACCCACGCCAAATTCTCAATGATGCAAGCACTGCCGCAACTGGTCACGAAGTGAACAGTTACATTTTTTGCCCTAACATATATAATACCTATTTACCAAACAATAATCAAGAGAATATATGTTTTTTTTGCTATTTCTTTTCTTTCTTTTTCTTTTCTCCCCCAGAATCCAGCTTCAGGGGAATCTTGTCCCCGACCCTGAAATTCTGCAGATCAATAGTTCCCTTCATATTCTTCTTTCCAGCAGTTTCCAGAACGCTGGAGAGGGCTGACATTTCATCATCATACAGGCTCTTCTTCCCCAGAATCACCTTGATTCCTCCGGAGTAGAGAAGCACGTTCCCATCCTCCATATGAAGCCTCTCCACGTCAATGCCGTAGTGGGTAATCAGCTGGGACAAATTCATGATCGTGGCAAAAAGACTTTCGTCTTTCACGCGGAATACCTTTCCCACGGTAAATGTCCCAAACTTGATTCCGGTGACCACCGGCACCCCCTCCTTCTTCTCCTCCATGCTCTGCAGCACCGTCCCATCTTTGTCAAAATACACATACTGTCCCATATATTTAATACATCCGCTGATCGTCTTGTCATAGACCCGCAGCATGACAGTATTCCTGTTCTCAAAAGTCACCTCGATATCTTCCACAAAGGGCAGCTTGTTAATCCCATATAATTTTTCATAAATCATGAAAAAGAATTCATTGTCTGAATATTTTCTGGTAAAAACAGACTGCTTGATTTCCTCCTGGGAGTAAATCTCCGTCCCCTCCACCTTCACATGCTCAATCCGAAGGCCAAAAAAGATAAACAGACAGATTGCCGCCATCGCTCCCACGCCGATTAAAAGTTTATTGTACCAACGCATGGTATTTCCTCCATCTATCTATGATTACCGCAGATGCAGTCCTGCTATGACAACATCTCCCTATCACTTCTGCTTGATCTGCCGGGACACTCCCAGCACAATCCCCATCTCCGCCATGATAATTGCCGCAGATGTGCCGCCGTAACTAATCAGCGGCATGGGAATGCCAGTGGATGGAATGGAATTGGTCACCACCGCCACATTGATGAGAACCTGCACTGCCAGCTGCACCATCACTCCCACGCAGAGCATGGTGCCAAACAGGTCTGGCGCATGGCAGGCAATTACCACGATCCTCCAGAGCAGCACCAGAAAGGCAAGAATTACCAGAACGGCGCCCACCACCCCCAGCTCCTCGCAGATGACGGAAAATATCATATCATTGTACGCCTCCGGAATATATCCCAATTTCTGCATGCTCTCCCCCAGACCCTTGCCGAAGAGGCCTCCGGAGGCTATGGCATATAATCCCTGACGTATCTGAAAGGCCCTGGCATGGTTCTCCACGACCAGCCACATCTCGATGCGGTCTGCCCGAAAGCCGTTCCCCAGAAAGATGTAGGCCACGATTGCCAAGACAGCCAGAGCCACGGCTCCGATAAAATACATCTTCTTCCGGCTGGCCACAAAGCACATCCCGAAGACAATCCCCACCACGATAATGGCAGAACTAAGATTTTCCTTGGCAACCAGCCCGATAAGGGGCAGGGTGAATACCAGAATCCTCACAAAGCCTCTCAAATGATCCAGATCCCTCCTCCTCTGGTACACCGCATAGGCAATGAAGGCAATGACTGCAATCTTCGTCACCTCGGAAGGCTGGAACTGCACCGGCCCCAGCTTCAGCCAGCGCTTGGCTCCATTCATCTCAATGCCAATGAAAAGCACCAGCGTCTGGAGCACTATAGCCAGCAGATAGAGAAAATGCACCATGGTAAGCCTGGTATGGAATATCTTCTGCATCAGCACCTGATAATCAACCAGAGAAATCACAATCATGACCCCGGCCCCCAAAATCAGGCTGGCCAACTGGGACTTCACATACCGAAAGGGGTTGTTCTGGATTGACGCCGTATAATACCCCGCACTGTATATCATAATCACGCCAAATAGCGCAATTCCGATTGTGAGAAAGAGCAGTGCAAAATCATACTGTCTGGTATAACGGACCTTTTCCCGTCTTCCTTCCATCATTTCCTTTCCTTTCAAACCACATGTCTTTATAATCGATGGACATATTCCTTGAAGAGACGGCCTCTCTCCTCATAATTCTTAAACATGCCCCAGCTGGCGCAGGCCGGCGACAGCAGAACCGCATCTCCAGGCATCGCCTGCTCCCGACTCACCCGCACCGCCTCCTCCAGCGTATCCACCAGAATCACATTGGAGAATCCAACTCGTCTCGCCGCCGCCGCAATGTCCTCCCGGGTCTGCCCCAGGAGAACCAAGCACTTCACTTTCCCCTGAAAGGAGGCAATCCACTGGTCATAGGAGGATTCCTTGTTATACCCGCCTCCTATGACTACCGTGGGGGATACCATGGCCTCCACCGCCTTGATGGCAGCGTCCGGGTTAGTTCCCTTGGAGTCATTATAATATTTCACGCCCCCCACTTCCCGCACGAACTCAATGCGGTGCTCCACCGCCTGGAACTCCCTCACTGCTTTCCTGATGCAGTCCAGAGGCACCCCCGCATGCATGGCAATGGCAATGGCCGCCATAACATTTTCATAATTGTGCTTTCCCAGCAACTGCATGTCATGAATGTTACACACAGTAACCAGTTCCCCGTCACAGTAGATAATCTCCTCTCCCTCCAGCCAAATACCCCGCTCCAGCCTTCGGCTGCTGCTGAACCAGAACACCTCCGCCGGAATGTCCCCTGCCATCTTCCGCAAAATCTCATCCTCATAATTTAGCACGCAGACCTGATCCTTCGTCTGATTCTTGGCGATGAATCCCTTGGTCTGGGCATAGCACTCCATCGTATGATGGCGGTTCAGATGATCTGGCGTGATATTTAATATGGCGCTCACTTCCGGACAGAACTTGTGGATGGTCTCCAGCTGAAAGCTGCTCACCTCCGCCACCGTCACGGATTCTTCTGTCATATCCAAAGCATACTCCGTGTAGGGCAATCCGATATTGCCCACCACGAACACGCTGTCAAAATACGTCTTCATAATCGCCCCGGTAAGGGCGGTGGTGGTGGTTTTCCCATTGGTGCCGGTGATGGCGAACACTCTTCCCTTACCCGCCACATAAGCCAGTTCAATCTCACCCCAGATGGGAATCTTTCTCTCCTGCATCTCTGTCACGAAGGGCATATCCGTAGGCACGCCCGGGCTCAACACCGCAATATCCACCCGCTGCATCACCCGCTCCGGAACCTCCCCAAGCACTAGGTCAAACTCCACCGGCTCCCCTAATTTTTCCTGAATCCCTTCGTAAGAGAGTTCCCTATTGCTGTCAAATAAAATAATCTGCGCCTGTTTTCTTGCCAGCAGCTTCACTGCCGCCAGCCCGCTGATTCCTGTTCCCACCACTAAAAATGTCTTGTCCGTAAAATCCATGACCACTCCATCCTTCCTCTGTGTCCTATCCACGCCATTTTCTTTCTTATTGTAAAGCAACCTCTATTATTTTACAAGATAGGGGAGGGCATTTTCCAGCAGTTCCGAAATCACCGGAGCCGCAATCTGTCCCCCATAGTAAA
>CASGVX010000179.1 GCA_949346185.1 uncultured Lachnospiraceae bacterium | reverse complement strand
ATAATACATATTTTATCAGTATGGCTTCTGATTATTCTGTAAGTTCTTATGAGCAGGATAAAAGCTATAGTAATTTTGTATTTATCAATAGAGAGGGAAAAGTATCAAAGCCTGACTCCTTTGTACGGGCATTTCACGGAATTAGAGATGAGAGAAATGAACTGGAAAAGGAAAATGCGATTTTCGAGAATAGGGAGCCGAAGTTACTATCTGATTTCACTCCGCATGTTCTCAGGCATACCTATTGTACCAGAATGGCAGAGAATGGAATTGATATAAAGGTGTTACAGGAACTTATGGGGCATAAAAATATCCAAGTCACTATGCAGGTGTATAATCATGTCAATGAAAATCGAAGCATAAGCGAAGTAAGCCGGATTCAGGATGTATTGGGTTTTTAAATTTAGCCCAGTTTATAGCCCAATTGTTAGGTAATAAATAAAAAAATATAAGAAACTATAAAACAGAGGATATCGGAAAGGCTAGATAAGAGGGAAGAAAAGAGGACTTATTGACATTTATGTGTAAGAATGAATTCTTATAACAAGAAAGAGATTCTTGCCAATGCGGAATAGGCGGGGATTGTTGAGCCCATGGATGCCAATATGTCTATGAAAATAGATGTATTGGCTTTTTTGCCGTATAGGAGAGATCTCGCCGCGCGATGTTATTCTTGACTGCAGGATAGAAAGCAAAGATAGGATATGAGTGAAAAAAGATTGCCCTATGGGAAGGTTCTTCCCATAGGGCAGTTTATATTTTATCCCATCACTACGGTGACATGATATTCTGTCTTTCCCTTTTCGTAAGGAACCACGGTTGTGCCGGTGAGTTCTCTTCCATCCACGATGAGTTTGGCAACGCCCTTCTCCACTTTGTTGGGATTTTCCACCTTGATATGGTAAACGCCTTCCCGGTATTTGCGGGTCATGGTAAAGCCCGTACCCATCTCGTCAGGCACGCAGGGATCGATGCTCAAGCCGTTCAGCGTGGGAACAACGCCGAGGATGTACTGGCTGACATTGACGAAAGTCCAAGCGGCTGTTCCGGTAAGCCAGCTGTTCTTTGCCTGTCCAAAGAAGTGGGCATCCTTTCCGGCAATCATCTGGGAGTAGACATAGGGTTCCGTGCAATGGATTTCGCTGATGTCCTCGATGTAGGCGGGGCAGGTTCTCCGATAAATCTCGAATGCCCTGTTGCCCCGGCCTATGACTGTCTCTGCACAGGAAACCCAAGGGTTATTGTGGCAGAATATGCCGGCATTCTCTTTGTATCCCGGGGGATAGGAGGTGATTTCTCCCAGTTCCAGATGATACTTGGTGTAAGGGGGCTGCAGCAGCACGATGCCGTATTTGGTGTCCAGCCTTTCCTTGACGGAATCCAGCGCTCTCTCTGCCTCGCCGCTCTCCACGCCGATTCCGGCTAGAACGCAGAAGCCCTGTGGCTCGATGTATATCTGGCCCTCCTCATTTTCCTTGGAGCCCACTTTCACGCTCTGGGAGTCGTATGCCCGGAGGAACCAGTCGCCGTCCCAGCCATCTTTCAGGACGGCTTCATTCATGGCGGACACTTCCCGCATAGCCCTGTCCGCCTCGGTCTGGTCGCCGGTGAATGCACACAGGTCGGCATACTCTTTGCCGTATTTTACGAACATGCCTGCGATGAATACGGACTCTGCCACCGGTCCCTCACTGGGGCCGAAGGTCTGGAAAGATTCTCCTGGATTTTCGGAGAAGCAGTTCAGATTCAGGCAGTCGTTCCAGTCAGCCCGCCCAATCAGCGGGAGATTATGGGGACCCTTGTGGTTTACGATATAGTCGAAGGAGCGTTTCAAATGCTCTTTCAGGGTCTGTGCCTTGCTGGCATCATTGTCGAAGGGAACCATTTCCTCCAAGATAGAAGTGTCCCCGGTCTCCCGCACATAGGCGGATACGCAGGCAATCAGCCACATGGGGTCGTCGTTGAATCCGGTTCCGATATCTGCATTTCCCATTTTGGTCAGGGGCTGGTATTGATGATAGGCGCTTCCATCCTCAAACTGGGTGGAGGCGATATCAATGATTCTCTCTCTGGCTCGCTCAGGAATCAAATGCACGAAGCCCAGAAGGTCTTGGCAGGAATCCCGGAATCCCATGCCTCGTCCGATGCCGGATTCGTAGTAGGAAGCGGAGCGGGACATATTGAAGGTGACCATGCACTGATATTGGTTCCAGATATTCACCATGCGGTCTAGCTTTTCCTCTTGGGAGGAGACGGTGAACTTGGAGAGGAGATTCTCCCAGTGCGCATTTAATTCTGCTAAGGCTGCGTCCACCTGCTCGCTGGTCTGGAATTTTGCCAGCAGCTCGTCGGCAGGCTTTTTGTTGATGACATTTGGCGCAGAGAATTTTTCCTCTTGGGGATTCTCGCAGTAGCCCAGCACGAAGACGAACTTCTTTGACTCGCCGGGCTTCAGGGTCACGTTAATCTGGTGGGAGCCGATGGGGAACCATCCGCTGGCCATGGAATTGTGGGATTTGCCCTCAGCCACCACCTGGGGGTCGTCCACGCCCCGGTAAGCCCCTAAAAACTCATCGCGGCTGGTGTCAAATCCGTCCACGGGGGTATTGACGGAGTATACGGCATAATGGTTGCGCCGTTCTCTGTATTCTGTCTTGTGGTAGATGGTGGAGCCGATGACTTCCACTTCCCCGATATTCAGGTTGCGCTGGAAATTAGTCATATCGTCCATGGCATTCCATAGGCAGAACTCTATGTAAGAGAACAGGGTGAAAGATTTCTCTCGGGACGAGTTGTTGGTCAGGGTCATCTGGTTCACTTCGCAGTTGTCATTGACTGGCACGAAGGCTAGAAGAGAGGCTTCCAACTCGTTTTTTACAGAAGTGAAGCGGCTGTACCCCATGCCGTGGCGGCATTCGTAGGAATCTAAATCCGCTTTCACCGGCGACCATGCCGGATTCCACACGGTGTCCCCTTCCTTTATATAAAAATAACGACCGCCCTCGTCCGTAGGCACGCTGTTGTAGCGGTAGCGGGTGAGGCGAAGCAGTTTCGCATCCTTATAAAAACTATAGCCACCACAGGTGTTGGATATCAGGGAGAAAAATTCGTTGCTCCCCAGATAGTTAATCCATGGAAGTGGTGTCTTGGGAGTTGTGATGACATACTCCTTCATTGCGTCATCGAAATAGCCAAATTTCATAAGCGTCCTCCATTCTGCCTCTTTCGGCATGTCTTTTTCTAAAAAGTATATCTTAATTCCAAGGGAAAAGCAAGGAATTTTCGGGTTAATCGCATGGGGAGGCGAATGGCTGTGAATAGAAACGAGTAGCAATAGGGGGTATATTTTATATGGGAGAATCATAATATATGATGCTAGGGTTAAAAGAGCTCTTGACCCCGACATATTGCATCTAAAGGTGTTGCAGAGATGGAGCATATCGAGGAGTATTCTGGATGTGCAGGAGGGGGAGAAAGGGGGGATTGCAGTGTGGAAGAATCGACTGATTTTTTTGGCGGGGGCATTGGCATCGGTGTGTGCCATTCTTTTTCTAACAAAGGCCGTGATGGCCTGGGAGACATCTGGAACTACTGCGGGGGAGGAGATGCCTGCCAGAGATAAAGTGGCGTATCTCACTTTTGATGATGGCCCCAGTTCCCTGACGGGGGATTATCTGGATGTGCTGAAGAAGGAGGGGGTTCCAGCTACCTTTTTTCTCATCGGGCAGCAGATTGAGGGAGAGATGGAGGATGTGGTAAGAAGGCAGGTGAAGGAGGGGCATGAACTGGGGCTGCACTCCTATACCCATCAGGCAGACAAAATCTATCAGACCGGGGAGACGTATAAGGAGGATTTGGAGCAAACCAAGGAGAAGATTCGTTCCTGCGTATCTTTTGATGTGAAGAATTACCGCTTTCCATGGGGCAGTGCCAATGCCTATATCCGATGGTACAAGAAAGAATTGACAGAGGAACTGGAGGGGCAGGGGCTGACGTATCAGGATTGGAATGTGAGCGGGGAGGATTCCGTGGGCTGCCCCAGTGCATATTCTATTCTGTCCCATGTACGGAAAGATTACGAGAAGTATGATGATCCTGTGATTCTGCTGCACGATTCTGCTACCTGCAAGGCTACTCTGGAGGCATTGCCGGAGATTATCCGGGAATTAAAGGGCAAGGGCTATCGCTTTGACGTTCTGTCCAACAGGAGGGAGCCATGCCATTTTTCCCGCTGAAAGAAGGGAATATACCCCGCCTCTCTTTTATTGCTAATAGTAAGAAGAGAACGTGTCCCTTCTGTCATTTGCTTTCAGTATCTTCTAAAAGAAGGGGTTATGTCCCTTCTCTGCCAGGTCTGTCAGCATGATGTACAGATTATCCCTTGTTTTCTGGGGAAGCTGCAGCATCAAGTCGATTAGTTCTTCGTTTAGTACTATGGGCGTCTCTCCGGATTCAAAAAAGCCTTCCGGGGTGACGTTGAGATGACTGCAAATGTCAAAAAAATTACCCATAGTGGGATAATTGTTTCCGGACTCGATGGAGTTGATGTAATTCTTGTTCTGCCCCATGTCCAGGCTCATCTGCCTTGCGCTAAGCTGGCGCTGTTCCCGGAGCATTGCCAGGCGCAGGCCAAACTCTTTGTTCGTGTAATTAATTTTTTTAAAATGCATATTTTTATCCATATGTTATTCTCTGCCTTTCTGCACTGCGCTCATACGTTTCATAGGTACTGTGTGGCAGTGCAGGCACAATACCTACATAATTAAAGTGTAGCAAAAAAAG
>CASGVX010000178.1 GCA_949346185.1 uncultured Lachnospiraceae bacterium | reverse complement strand
ATTGTGACAGAATCCTTGTGATGGAGGAGGGCAGGGTGAATGGATTCGGCACTCATGAGGAGTTGCTGGAGCAGAATGAGATTTACAGGGATGTGTTTGATTCGCAGATGAGTGGCGGCGGTGATTTTGACGAGCCGGGAGAGGAGGAATAGCAGATGCCGGGATCGGGAAGAAGGGGGCCTGTGGGGCCGAAACCAAAGATTAAGAATCCAGGGAAGCTGTTTATGAGGCTGATGCGGTATGTGATGCGCTACTATGGACTGCACTGTGCCATAGTGCTAGCGTGCATCGTGGTCACTGTCCTGTCCAGCGTTCAGGGGACTATGTTTACCCAGTCGCTGATTGATGATTACATTGAACCTCTGATTTTGATGGAGAAGCCGGATTTTGAGCCGCTTTTGGAAAGGATATTCCAAGTGGCAGCATTTTATGGGGTGGGCGTGGCTGCCGCCTATATCCAGACGAGAGTGATGGTGAACGTGACTCAGGGGACGCTGCTGCATTTGCGTGAAGAGATGTTCCACAAGATGGAATCCCTGCCCATCAAATATTTTGACACCCACTCCCACGGGGATATCATGTCTATGTACACCAACGATATTGATACTCTGCGCCAGATGATCAGCCAGAGCATTCCTCAGGGAATTAACAGCCTGATTACGGTGGTCAGCGTGCTGGCCTGCATGATTGTGCTAAGCGTTCCTCTCACGGCGCTCACGCTGGTCATGGTGGGCGTCACGATGCTGATTACTAAGAAATTGGCGGGACTGAGCGGCTCTTACTTCGTGGCCCAGCAGAGGGACATCGGGGATTTGAACGGCTATATTGAGGAGATGGTCAGCGGCCAGAAGGTGGTGAAGGTATTCTGCCATGAGGAGAAGAATGTGGAGGACTTTCGGGAGAAGAATGACAAGCTCTTTGAGAGTGCCAATGCCGCCAATAAGTTTGCCAATATGATGGGACCCGTCAATGCCCAGGTGGGAAATATCAGTTATGTGTTCTGTGCCATTGCCGGGGGGATCCTGGCTCTGAACGGGGTGCTTGGCTTTACCGTGGGCAAGCTGGTGAGCTTTATGATGTTCAATCGGTCAATCAATATGCCCATCAGCCAGATCAGCCAGCAGCTCAATGCCATTGTCATGGCCATGGCGGGGGCGGAGAGGATCTTTGCGCTGATTGACCAGGAGCCGGAGGTGGACGACGGATATGTGGAGTTGGTGAATGCTAGGAGAAATGACAGGGGCGAGCTGGAGGAGTGCGGAGAGCGCACCGGACTGTGGGCTTGGAAGCACTTCCATAGAGAGAAAGGGACTACGACCTATCGCCAGCTGATGGGTGATGTGGTATTTGACCATGTGGATTTCGGCTACAATGACGAGAAGATCGTGCTTCATGATATCGAGATGTTCGCCAATTCAGGTCAGAAGATTGCCTTTGTGGGCGCTACCGGGGCAGGAAAGACAACGATTACGAACTTGATTAACCGTTTCTATGACATACAGGATGGGAAGATACGCTATGACGATATCAATGTGAATAAGATTAAGAAGAAGGATTTGCGTCTGTCTCTTGGGGTGGTGCTTCAGGATACCCATCTTTTCACGGGAACCGTGGAGGAAAATATCCGGTATGGAAAACTGGATGCCACCCGGGAGGAAGTGGTGCAGGCAGCAAAGCTTGCCAATGCCCATGGATTTATCCGTCGGCTGCCGGAGGGATATGATACCATGCTCACCGGGGATGGCGGCAATCTAAGCCAGGGGCAGCGGCAGCTTCTGGCCATCGCTAGGGCTGCTATCGCAAATCCCCCGGCGTTAATCCTAGATGAAGCCACCAGTTCCATTGACACTAGGACGGAGAAGCTGGTGCAGCAGGGGATGGATCGGCTAATGAAGGGCAGGACGACTTTTGTGATTGCCCACCGCCTGTCCACGGTGCGGAACAGTGATTGCATCATGGTGCTGGAGGAGGGACGGATTATTGAGCGGGGTACCCATGAGGAATTGATTGAAAAGCAGGGCAAATACTATCAGCTGTATACTGGCAAAGTGGCAAATGACTTGGCAGGGTAGGTTTCTCTGGAAATGACCGTGAATAGTAACAAATGGTTACTATTCACAGCCGACTATATTCGAGAATTTTTGGCATGTTTCATGCCAAAAGTACGAGTTCTTCGGCGCCATTTTGCATGTTTTAAGCAAAATGTGTGCATTTCAGCGCTGAAAGCGCTGCTTGTTACTATGAGCGGCGAAGCCGTGAATAGTAACAACAAATGACTATGAATAGTTGTTTTTTTAAAATATTACTTTTAATATTAATAAACTTGCGTTATAATAAATATTATCTATTGGTTGGGGGAGGAGACGCTGGAAGGAGGATATGAGTATGTTGCTTAACACGTACGAAAAAGTGACAAAGTTATTTGAGGAGGGGAAGGGCTATCGCAGTGCCGCACAGCTCAAAGATGCCAGGGTGACCACGGTGCAGATCAAGGAACTGGTGCAGAAGGGGATTATCGAGAGGATTTCCCATGGCCATTACTGGCTAATTGACGAGGAGAATGGGAAGCCGGAAAATTACGAGATGATCGAGATCGGCAAAGTGAATCCAAGGGCAGTGATTTGTGCGGACAGCGCATGTTATTTTCATGGGCTGATTGAGGAGAAGCCGAAGAAGCTCTCTGTGGCTACGCTGAAGACGGATCGCTCCAAGATGCAGATGAATTTTCCAATCACCAGACATTATTATTCTGACTTGGCATTTGAGCAGGATTTGCAGGAAGTGGAGACGGAGTACGGCTCCTTTCGCATCTACACGCTGGAGCGCAGTGTCTGTGACGCCATTCGGTTCCGGGAGGATATCGGCAAGCGGCAGGTGGAAACCATTGTGAGAAATTTCATGATGCGGGATAACAAGCAGATGGAGAGGCTGCTTGCCTATGCGGATGCCATGCGGGTAGGGAAGATTGTGCGGAACACGCTGGAAGAGGGAGATGCAAAGAAATAAGTGCGAGATGGACTTTTGAGAGGATGAAAGAAAGGGATTGCGATATGAGCCAAGTATACGATAAACTTATGGGATGTTATGAGGATTTTAGGAAAAAGATTGATTTCAAGCCGGAGGTGGCATTGGTGCTGGGTTCCGGGCTGGGAGATTTTGCCAATGGCATTCAGGTGGAGGCCGAACTTGATTATAAGGAGATGAAGGGCTTTCCTGTCTCTACCGTGGCGGGGCATGAGGGGAAATATATCTTTGGATATCTGGGCGAGGTGCCTGTGGTGTGCATGAAAGGAAGAGTGCACTATTATGAGGGGTATGCCATCAGCGATGTGGTGCTTCCCATCCGCCTGATGAAGCTGATGGGGGCAGAGGTGCTCTTTCTCACCAATGCTTCCGGCGGGATTAACGGGGGCTTCCATGCGGGAGACTTTATGATGATTACGGATCAGATTGCCAATTTCGTGCCTTCGCCTCTGATTGGGCCTAATGTGGAGGAATTGGGAGTGAGATTCCCGGATATGAGCAATATTTATGACAAGGATTTGCAGCAGATATTGCGCAGGACGGCAGTGCTGGAGGACATTCCTTTGAAGGAGGGCGTTTACATTCAGCTGACCGGTCCGAATTATGAAACCCCCGCAGAGATTCGCATGTGCCGGAATATGGGGGCAGATGCGGTGGGGATGAGTACTGCTTGCGAGGCCATTGCGGCAAATCATATGGGGATGAGGATTTGCGGCATATCCTGCATTTCTAACCTTGCCAGCGGCATTTCTCCTACCCCGCTGACCCATAAGGAAGTACAGGAGACGGCAGATCGGGTAGCGCCGCTGTTTCGGAGGCTGGTGGCCAAGTCTATCCAAAATATTCATGATGCGCGGTCATAGGGAAGAAAGGAGAAAACTATCTTGAAGATTAGGATATATAACGCAAGGATTCTTACCATGGAGGAAGGGCAGACGCTTTTTGATGGGGAGATTCAGTTGGAGGATGGCGTCATTACCTATGTGGGAGAGGAGCAGAAGGATGCGCCTGGCACATGGGATCGGGAAATTGATGCCGGGGGAAATGTGGTGATGCCGGGATTTAAGAATGCCCATGCCCACACTGCCATGACGTTCCTGCGCTCTTATGCGGATGATCTGCCTTTGCAGGAGTGGCTTTTCGAAAGGGTATTTCCCATGGAGGACAAGCTTACCTCGGAGGATGTGTACTGGTGTACGATTCTGGGCAATATGGAGTACCTCACCAGCGGAATCACTGCCAGCTTTGACATGTATAAGAAGATTGAGGACGGAGCCAGGGCATCGGCAGACACCGGGTTCCGCACCGTGCTCTGCGGCAGTATCAATGATTTTGGCGGCACTGTGGAGGATATGGAGCAGGAATATCTTCGGTTCAATGATTATCATCCGCTGATTTCCTATCAGTTGGGATTCCATGCGGAATATACCACCGGGAGGGAGATACTGGAGGGGATGGCGGCTCTGGGACAGAAGTACAAGACGCCAGTGTACACCCATAATTCTGAGACGGAAAATGAGGTGGCGGGCTGCGTGGAGCGTTATGGGAAGACGCCTACTGCGCTGCTGGACGAGCTGGGCATGTTTGCCTATGGCGGCGGCGGATTCCACTGCGTGCACATGACGGAGGGAGATTTGAAGATTTGCAGGGAGAAGGGGGTGTGGGTAGTGACCAACCCCTCCTCAAACCTGAAGCTTGCCAGCGGGGTTGCTCCCATCAGGAAGATGCTGGATCTGGGCATTGGCCTTGCCATCGGCACGGACGGTGCGGCAAGCAATAACTGCTTGGACATGTTCCGGGAGATGTTC
>CASGVX010000177.1 GCA_949346185.1 uncultured Lachnospiraceae bacterium | reverse complement strand
TAGTTGAAATGTTCCTTGGAATTCTGATTAATCTGTAGGGACTCGCCAGATGCCGTGCGGATTTCCAGATTGCTGTCATCTCTCGCGGAGGCGATGGGGAGCAGGGCGGGACCCTCTGGAGAATATGAAAAGTGCATTCCCTGATATTTGATTTTTAAAAGTTCCCCTCGCAGCAATGTCAGGCTATTGCTGGACATGCATTTGGCGGACAAGGGGGTGAGGGGCTGCAGGAAGGCGCAATAACGCCTCTCGTGGTGGGGAAAAACTGCCTCCGTACCTAAAATGGAATCCGGACTTAGGATGATGTCTGTAAATAGATGGAAGGCATTGTCCATGGCATGGGTGTATTCTTCTAATTGCACTCTGTAGTCGGAAGCGGCTTCGGGATGCCCGTCTATCTGTTCCAGCAAGGCATTGTAGGCGTTGTTGAATTTCTGGTCATATGTTTCCGGGGAAAAGAATAGATGCTCGCAGTCCAAAAAGGTGTTGTGAAGAATCTGTGCGATGGAATAATATTCCATCGCAGCCACGTAGTCTTTTTTTGCTTGGTAAAGTTCTCCCAGCAGGTAATGCGTGTCTGCGTCATAATAGTTGTATTTTAGATTTTGCTGCAGTAGTTCCTCTGCATGGGAGATATTGCCCTTCTTAAGGTAGAAGAAACCTGCCAGTGCATGAATATCCACATCATAAGGGTATTTGTCCATATATGCTTGGATGGCATGGGCTAGGTTGGCGTCTCGGTTCTGTAGAATTTTTTGACTGAGTTCTTCTTTTTCTATATTCATTGTTTATGGCTCTCCCCTTCTTAAAAGCAAATATATTGTTGCGATACCTCTTTTTTATTATTATATCAATTCAATGATGTATTGTAAATATGACTTGCCGGATGCAACGCATTCCGGCATTACGATATTTCACCACCGAAGTAATATTCGCAGCGATGTTCTGACAGGTTGCATATTTGCCGGAAAGAAGTTATACTGATAAGTGTGAGAAGATGTTCTAAAATTGACGCTGCGTCCGCATCGCCATAGAACATCTAAGTCTCACACTGGAAAAATGCAAAAGCGGCATTTTTCATAGATTGTTTGTGCCGGCGGAGCCGGCATGATAGGAAGTGTTGAAGTTTTTGAATAGATGATGGGAGGAGAATGGGGATGCAGGTACTTGTGATGTCAGATATTCATGGGAATCTGGCAGCCCTTGAGGCTGTGATGGACTTGGCGGGTAGCTGTCCGGATATTGCCGGCTGCATCTTGCTGGGTGACTTGATTGACTATGGCATGCATTCCAATGAGGTGATTTCAGAGATAGAGAAGATTCCCTTTCCGATTTTGTGCAATATATGGGGAAACCATGAGCAGGCAGTCTGCCTTGAGGATTATGAACGGTTTTCTTCCGAGCGGGGAAGGAACAGTGCGAGGAATACCAGGGCGCACCTAAATGAAGCATCCTGGAAATACATGCGGGAAAATATGATCCGGGACGGTTTTTTGCGATTTGACGTGGCAGGGAAAAAATGTCTTGCAGTGCATGGAAGCTTGGAGGATTATTACTGGAAGAGTTTGAGTTTTGCGGGAGAGCTGCTATCATATAGGGAGTATGATTATGTGTTTTCCGGCCATGCTCATATTCCTCATTTTGTGGAAAAGTTTTATAAGGCAGAGGATCAGGAGCACAGGAATCAAAAGAAGACGGTATTTATCAATCCGGGTTCCGTGGGGCAGCCGAGGAATCATAACCCCAGAGCTCAGTTTGCGGTGCTGGATTTTGAGACGGGAGCAGTCATGTTTCAAAATGTGGCATACGATATCAAAAGAGAACAAGCTGCTTTCGCTGGAGAGGTGGATTTGTTTTATAGAGATCGATTGGAACTTGGAATTTAATGCATTGAGTTTTTGGTAAAGGAGATGAGGGATTGCGAGCATTGCTAATAACGGTGGCAGGCCTTTCCAGCCGATTTAGCAAATCACTGGGGATGAAGTGCTTGAAGTGCATTTATTATGAAAAGAATCCGGAGGAATCCCTCTTGCATCGCATGGTATGCCAGAATCAGGATTTTGACAGATATATTGTGGTGGGAGGTTTCCTGTTCGAAGAATTAGAAGATTTTATCAACTGTTATCTGAGTGATTTTCAGGACAGGATTGTTTTGGTAGAAAATGGGGCATACGAGGAGTATGGTTCCGGGTACAGTTTGTATCTGGGCTTGCGGGAGGCGGTCAGGCTGGAATGCGATGAACTTGTATTTGCAGAGGGGGATCTCTATGTGGATTCGGCTAGTTTTAGAAAGATTTGCGATGCGAGAAATAATGTTATAACAATGAACAGGGAGAGCATTGAGGCGGACAAGGCGGTGGCATTTTATTATGATGGGAACAGGGGGATTCATTATATTTATGATACCAGCCACAGCGTGCTGGAAATAAGGGAGCCTTTTTTGGGAATATACAATTCGGGGCAGATATGGAAGTTTCATGACAGGGAACGGCTTTGCTCGGTATTTCGTTCTGTCAGGGAAGAGGAGTGGCATGGAACCAATCTTGTTTTCATACAGAAATATTTTGAAAACCTTGACAGCCGAAGTTATCTGGCCGTGATGCTGGATGTATGGATTAACTGCAATACCGTGGATGATTTCAGAAAGATAGATGGTGCGATATCAGCAGAACTGCTGGCTGGGGAGAGAAAATGGATCGATTGAGATTGCGGAGGGTGTCGGAGGCTGATTGCGAATTATTGTTTGCTTGGGCAAATGACGGGGAGACGAGGAGGAATTCCTTTAGAACGGAAAAAATTGAATATGAGGAGCATGCGGCATGGTTTCGCAGAAAGATGCGGGAAGATTCCTGCCAGATGTTTATTTTGCTGTGTGCTGGGAAAGAGGCAGGGCAGATTCGCCTGGACTGGCAGGATGGCGAGGAGGTGGCGAGAATCAGCTACGTCATTGCTCCGGAATATCGTGGGAGGGGATTGGGCAGTGAGATTCTCAGGCTGGTAGAACCCTTCGCTTGCGGCAAGGTGCTCCAGGGTCGGGTGAGGCGGGAAAATCTCGCATCAGCAAAATGCTTCCAGAAGAATGGATATGCCATGGCAGAGAGGGAACACTGGCTGGAGTTTAGTAAGAAAATAGCATGAGATGATAATGGCTTTCAGCAGAAGAGGGTGGAAGGTTTTTCGTTTTATGCCGATACATATACTGGCTATTCATTGCAGAAATATGATTTGTGACAATAAGAAATGGGGGACAGGCATGGGATTACAGAGTAAGAGCATAGCAATCATCACTGCCCGAGGAGGCAGCAAGCGGATTCCCGGAAAGAATATCAAACCCTTTTGCGGGAAGCCGATTTTGGCATATTCTATTGAGGCTGCTCTCCGAGCCGGATGCTTTGACAGGGTGATGGTTTCCACCGACAGCGGGGAGATTGGGGAAATTGCGAGAGAATACGGGGCAGAGGTTCCTTTTATGCGAAGCGAGAGGACTGCAGATGATTTTGCTACCACTGCGGATGTGCTATTAGAGGTGCTTGGGGAGTACGGGAAGCGGGGGGAAAAATTTGACAGGATGGCTTGCATTTATCCCACGGCGCCCTTTGTCACGGGAGAGAGATTGCGCTCGGCCATGGAACTGCTGAATGGGGACGGCACTCGGATGGTGATGCCCGTGGTGGCGTTTTCTTATCCGCCCCAGAGGGGTTATGTGATGCGGGGGCACGGCATTGAGATGAAATGGAAGGAGAATTATCCTAAGAGATCTCAGGATTTGGAAAAGATGTATCACGATGCGGGACAGTTCTACTGTTATCAAGTGGATGGGTATTTGAGAGCCGAGGGTGTGATTCTGGATGGGATATCACCTATTGTGCTGGACGAATTGGAAGTGCAGGATATTGATAGCGAGACCGACTGGAAATTGGCGGAACTAAAGTTTCAGATGAAACAAGAAAAGCGGTGATTTCTGCTGATTGCGACGGGATTGCCGGATTGACGCAGATATATCATGGATGGCGAGTGAATAATAAACAGGAGGAAAGAGAGTATGCAGGAGACGACGAGAGAGGACAAGATTGAGGCAATTATTGGGATTTGCAGATATGACAGGAAACTGATTGACGCACTGGGACTGCTGGCAGATGATTTTCGGTCCGGAAGGGAAACATTGCCTTCGGAATTTCTTGGAACTGTCATGCAGGGAATCAACTGGACGGTGGAAGTGCTGAATCAGGTGATGGACGTGTTGAACGAGGGGGAGGAGAAGATTGAAAAGCAGATGATTAATGACGCGCTGGTGGCATTTAACGATGCTTTTGCCGCTGGGGATGTGGATCAGATTGCTCAGGCTATTGATGCTTCGCTGGTTCCCTGTCTGGAGCAGATTTGCCAGGTTGGGGAGGAGTTTGATTCCTAAGATTTCACATACGGCGAAGGAAGGAGTTCTTTTGTGCTGGAAAAATATAAAAATGGAATTGTTCTGATGGCAATGGCGATAGAGAGAAATGGAGTAGGAAATGAGACTATATGAGAAAATAAACACGGGACAGCCGTATATCATTGCGGAAATGTCTGCCAATCACGCCGGGAAGATAGAAAATGCTTACCGCATCATTGAGGAGGCAGCGAAGGCTGGGGCAGACTGCATGAAGATACAGACGTATACTGCGGATACGCTGACGATTGATTGTAAAGATGAGCCGTATCGCATTAAGGGTGGCCTGTGGGACGGATATAATTATTATCAGCTCTACCAAGAGGCGTTCACTCCCTGGGAGTGGCAGCCTTCCCTGAAGGAAAAATGCCAGGAGGCGGGGGTGGATTTTCTATCCACGCCTTTTGATATCACCGCTGTGGAT
>CASGVX010000176.1 GCA_949346185.1 uncultured Lachnospiraceae bacterium | reverse complement strand
TTGGTGGCAACGCCATAAGGAATCTTTCTCTTGTTATTTTCGTATCGGTTGTATACAGGCGCATGGATGTCCAGCAAATAGGCAACCTCGTTAGCCTGGAATCCCGCCCCTACCCGGCACAATGCCAGGCATTCCCCCTCCGTAGCTGGTGCGGCCGCCAGATCCATGCAGTATTTGGTGATGCGCCTCTCCCTTCCAGTCGCCTCCATGTCAGCCCTGCGCTTCTCTTCTACGTCTTCCATCCTCTTGTCCAATTCCTCGGACTTGTCCAGATAAATGCATTCGTCAGGAATCTCCAATACGTTTGCCAGCCCCATGAACTCCCGGATAGGCATCCTCTCTATGTTAAATTTGCCATTTTCATAGTTGGACAGCACGTTCTGCCTCATTCCAACCTTGCTTGCCAGCTCGCTCTGGGTCATTTCCTTCTTCTTTCGGCACTCCCTGATGATTCCTGCATCCATCCTTTAAATCCTCCCCTTTACTTCCTTAACCTGACAACGTTGCTGAATTTACTCCCCACCCTGTAGTCCTTGCCCTGATAATACAGCCTGATCTTTGCCGCAGTGACAGATTTTGCGGATATCCTGATGCTGTTCTGACGGTATTTTGAAAACGCCAGCCGTTTTGCCCGTATCCACACGCCCTGCCTCTTGACATAAATCACCACGCCAGAACCTTTCTTCCTGCTCCATATTATATACCTTTTTCGGTTAATTTTCAACCGGGGCGTTGCCGGGATGCCCAGCAGCTTGTATTTTTTATAGGAAGACTTCTGGCCGCAAGCTCGCCTTCCCGAAACCATCTTATAGGTACAGGCCTTGTAATAATATGTCTTTCCCCTCTTTCCTGATCTGTCCGTATATTTCACGCTCCGGGTTGTTCCGATTTCTTTGTAGCCGCTTCCAGGCTTTGCTGATCTGTATATCACGTAGCCGTCCGCATCCGCAGTCTTTTTCCATTTGAGGATTACGCAATTATTCTTCTCTGTAGCAGATAGGCCAGTGACCTTTGCCAGAATCCCCTCTCCTGTGGCATTCCCAATCACTATGTAAAAGACATCATGGGAATGCACGCCATTGGTGACATGGCATGCGTACGCCGTGCTTCCTGCCAATGCGGTGACGCTGCATGCGCTGCTCTTTGAGAGGATTTTGCCCGTGCCAGACTTTTCCCATGCGCACCATGTGCCAGGCTTTAATTCTGCCGAAAGCATTACCCTCTGCCCTACTATGGCGCTCTTCTTTACATCCGTGGATACGTCAAAGTCCGATATTTCATGTATGACGCAGTCCTTCAGATTGGGCAGGGATTCGTTGTTTTTCGATGTATAAACGGAAGTTCCCCTGGGAAATGCACTGCTTCCCACCTGACATCGAGAGGGAACTGCAAAGCTACTGATGCTCGTCCCATAAAAGGCAAAGGCACCGATACCTTTGAAATATCCCCCCTCCTGTGCCAATTCTGATAGCGAGGCACATTCATAGAAGGCATATTCCCCTATCTCTTCCATAAAGAAAGGGAAATCTACGTTTTCCAACGCAGTACAGCCGGAAAACGCACTGTCCCCGATGGTTTTCAATTCCGGTGGGAGGGTTATCTGCTTCAATGCTGTGCAGTCCGAAAATGCCATGTCCGATATTTTTACTATGCTACTTTGTGACAAATCACAAGATAATATCCTGCCATTTCCGGAAAATGCCTTGCTACCAATCTCCACCACCCGCTGGCCAGCCAGATATTCCGGCACGGCCACGCTGTCTTCCGTGCCATAGTAGCCTGTAATCTTGACCTCCCCATGGGAGCCAGCCACGGCATATTCAAAACCCCCGGACATGTCCTGTGCTGATGCGCTGTCGCCAACGTTGCTACCCGCAAAAAATGCCACAAATAATGTGGCTGTCATGATAAGTTTCTTAATATATCCTCTCATGCTCCATTCCTCCTAATCAATCTCATATACCTTCTTCTTCAATGCGCTGTCATCGATGACATTTTTCTTTTTTTGGCGTATCTGCTTTTTGGGTTTTTGCGTATTCTTCTTTTTTGTAGATTTCCTAGCCGGGACTGACTTTTTATCGCCCTTGGATTTTTCCGGCTCTTTTGTCGGCTTTGTCGGCTTTGGCGATGCAGGCTTTTTCCCTGACCCGGCAGCCGCTGATTTATTAGTCTTTTTCTTCGCCACCTCCTTATTCGTCGTCCCCGCCACATCTGATCCTTTGGCCATCTTGGAATCTCCTGGATCCTTTGTCACTTCCGGCTCGGCACTCACCTCCGCTTTCAGATCTGCATCGGCTCTTGGCTCGGCATCTGGCATTTGCGATGCCGCAGGAACCAGCACGTCTGCAGATCCGTTCGATGCCGAATCTGGACTTCTGCTGCTCTTGGACTGGACAGATGCCGATGCGCTCCCTGCCTCCTTCCCGGTAGTGCCAGCATTCTTTTCCGAGCCATATTTTTGCAGCAGGCTCGCAGCCAGACACACAGCCAGTATCGCCACCACCGCCGCCTTCATTTTTTTAGAGGAAACCATGCTTCCAAATACTTTTTTTCTTTCCCGGTTTTCCGGCAAAGTTTTTCCCTCCTCCTTTATGCCGGAATCCCCTCCCTGCCCCCCTGCAGCATCTGGAGCCTGGCACAGTGCTAGGACCTCCTCATCGGACAGGGGGACGATCTGGTATACCGTGCCATTGGCGAAGGCCACTTTCTTCCCATTTCCCGCCTTCTGGTATTCCCGGACGCACCCATCGTATTCTTTCAAATATGCCTCCTTCTGCCCGGCATAGGTATGGATGCTCGGGCTTCTTGGATTTCTGTATGCCAAGCTGCGGCAGAAGAACTCCCTAATCCACACCCGTTTCTTTTCCGTCAGATCCAGACCGATGTACAAGATGGAGTCCCCCTCGGCATCTTTGGATTTCCCGACCATGTAGCGCCCGCAAATTACAGAATAAATCTGCAGTTCCTCCTTGCCATTTTCTACCCCGCCCAGACTTCGGCCACATCGGGAACAGTTTTCCATCCCCTCCATGCTGCCCAGCTCCATGCAGCATGGGCAATATTTTAATTTTGACGTGCCATCCATGTCATCCCTCCTTTTCTATTCACGCTGTTCACATACATCTCGATAATGCGGAACAGGCTGTTCATCTCGTAGGAATCCAGCGCATTTGTCAGATTCTCGAACCGCTCGGAATTGGTTTCCATGCCCACATAGGAACGCAGGGGAATCACTTCTTTTACATCCGCCTTCAAGGCAATCATGGCATTGATTAGGCAGGATCCAGAATGAGATTCCCCATTTTCAATGCGTACCAGCGTACTGGTAGTCACATTGGCCATCTTTGCCAGATCACTTTTCGTCAGATTCTGCCGCAGCCTTAATTTTGTGATATTTCTGCCGATTTCCTTAAATAATTCCATTTTCTGCACATCATCAAATATTGCCGTGTCCGTCTGATAATTCATATTCCCTTCTCCTCTCCATTCGGGTGAAACAACTATAAGCACTCGATTTTCCATTGTCAAGATATTTCAGAATTCTATTATTTCACGGCCTCCCAGCCCCAGTAGCCATTCTCACGCTTCGCATACCGAAGGGTTTTTGAAAATATTTTCCTGCCCCTCCTTGTCCGAACCTGGATGCTCCCCTCCGCCAGCAGTTTCCTCACCATGTCTGGCGTAACCGCCTTCTTACATGCCTCCAGATACTTGTCATTCTTCCAGATGGCGAAATCGCAGCCCGTCTCCCGGTAGCCAGTGCAGCCAAAAGATTTCGGATTCTCATGCACGTCCTTTCCGCAGGCTGGACATTTTCCCAGAGAAAGTCTGTCAGATTTCTGCTGGATCACGATATCCCTTCCCGACATGCACTCCGCCACGTCCTTCTGACACAATGCCACGCATTCCTGCACGGTCATCTCCCCTCTGGACACCTTCTTCAGATTCACGCCAAACTGCGCCGTCTTTCCCTTGTCCAGATGGATTCCCAGCTTCTCCAGCGTCTCGATCATGTAGATGCCATTTTCCGCTATCTTATAGGTGTCATTTTCCAAGGTGATGTAGCCGCTGTCGATGGCATTCTTGATAATCGGCCCCCTGGTGGCCCCGGTACCGATCTGCAGGCCGCTTAGCATGGCACGATATTCCTCCGCATCATCTTTCTGCCCGTCATCCTCTTCTCCATCCCCATGGCAATCCTCCTTCTGGAAGGGCTTGTCCATGAAAGCATTCAGGGATGCGGTGCTGTAATGCTTTGGCGGCGATGTTTTCTTTTCCACTGCCTCAAATTTAATAGGCAGCGTTTGCCCCTTGTAGACATTAGGAAGCAACTTGTCCTTTTTCCCTGACTCCTCATATTTCTGCCATCCCTTCTGAACAAGGGACGTCCCCTTCGTCTGGAAGGATTCGATGCCCACGGTCATTGTGATGGTTGTCTGGGCAGTCAGGCATGACTCCCCGCAGAACACCGCTAGGAAGCGATGGAATACCGTCTGGTATACCAGCCTTTCCTCCCCTGACAGATCTTCTTCTTCGGGAAATTTCTTGGTTAGGCGTATGGCTCCGTGGCTTTCCACTTTGGAGGAATCGAATATCGTCTTCTTTTCCTTCATGCGCACATCGTAACCTCTTTCCTGAAGGAGGGAAATCACCTGGACTGCGTCCTCCCTGTCCCCCTCTGCCAGATACTCGGAGGAAGTGCGAGGATAGGTGACATACCCCTTCTCATAAAGTTTCTGAAGACTGGACAAAGTCTTATCCGGGGTCATTTTATGCCTCTTTCCCATCACCCCCTGCAGCTTGGTGATGGAGAAGAGCTTTCCCGGTGCAACTTCCTTCTTTTCCTCCTTGACATCC
>CASGVX010000175.1 GCA_949346185.1 uncultured Lachnospiraceae bacterium | reverse complement strand
GTTTTTCGTAGATGAGCCTGTCCGCTGCATGGAGAAGATGGGGGCAGTGGAGACGGAGTTCCGGGAGAGTATGGAGGGAAGGCTGGAGAAGGGCTATCTCCTTCCGGGGCAGATGGAGGTTTTGTACGGGGCTGAGGAAGTAAGTGCCATACTGCAGCAAAAACCTGCAGTGTATCTGACGATACTGGATTCCGTGCCCAAGGGAGTTCAGGCAAAGGAATCCCTTCACGTTCAAGTGCAGCCTGTGGGAGCCTATAATAAGCATTTTGAACTTTTGGTGGAAGATATCGAGCGATGGAGGAAAAACGGCTATTCCGTCCTTCTGCTGTCCGCTTCCAGAACCAGGGCTCAGCGTCTCGGCAAGGATTTGAATGAATATGACATTCCGGCGTTTTACCGGGAGAAGCTGGATGCGGCATTAGAGCCAGGCCAGGTGATGACTGGTTATGGATTCTTGAGGAAGGGCTTTTGTTATGGAATTGCCAAATTCGTGGTAGTGACGGAGGCGGATATTTTTGGCGCCAAGGTGCGGAATAAGCGTGGTCGGCAGAAGAAATATTCGGGGAAGAGCATTCAGAGTTTCAATGAGCTGAGCGTGGGAGATTATGTGGTTCACGAGAACCATGGATTGGGCATTTATCAGGGAATTGAAAAGATTCAGGTGGAAGGCGTTACCAAGGATTATATTAAGATTGAGTATGGGGATGGGGGAGATCTTTACGTGCCGGTATCCGGACTGGATGTGCTGCAGAAGTATGCGGGGCAGGATGCTAGAAAGCCTAAGTTGAACAAATTGGGCTCTAATGAGTGGAAGAAGACGAAGTCCAAGGTGCGGGGGGCTGTTCAGGAGATTGCTAAAGAGCTGGTGCTTCTCTATGCCAAGAGGCAGCAGTTAGAGGGCTTCCCCTTCGGGAAGGATACGGTGTGGCAGCAGGAGTTCGAGGAGTTATTTCCTTTTGAGGAAACTCAGGATCAGCTTCAGGCCATTGAAGATACCAAACGGGACATGGAGAGCACCAAGATTATGGATCGGCTGATATGCGGAGATGTGGGATATGGCAAGACGGAGATTGCTATCCGGGCGGCTTTCAAAGCGGTGAATGAGGGGAAGCAGGTGGCATTTCTGGTGCCCACTACCATATTGGCCCAGCAGCATTACAATACAATGAAGGAGCGGCTGGGAGATTTTCCCGTGACCGTGGAGATGCTGTCTCGGTTCCGCACCAGCGCCCAGCAGAAAAAGACCATAGAGAAATTGAAGAAGGGGCAGGTTGATATTGTCATTGGCACTCACCGTCTTTTATCCAAGGATATTACCTTCAAGGATTTGGGACTTCTGGTGGTGGATGAGGAACAGCGCTTTGGCGTGACCCACAAAGAGAAAATCAAGCAGATGAAAGGAAATGTGGACGTGCTCACCCTAAGTGCTACGCCCATCCCCAGAACGCTCCATATGAGTTTGGTGGGCATTCGGGATATGAGCGTTCTGGAGGAGCCGCCCATTGACCGGCTGCCAATCCAGACCTTCGTGATGGAGCATAATCCGGAGATTATCCGGGAGGCGGTGAATAGGGAACTTGCCCGGGGAGGGCAGATTTATTATGTCTATAACAGAGTGCGTCATATTGAAGAAATAGCCATGGAGGTTGGGGAACTGGTGCCGGACGCCAATGTAGCATTCGCCCACGGACAGATGAAAGAGAGGGAACTGGAAAATATCATGATGTCCTTTATCAATGGGGAGATTGACGTGCTGGTGGCCACCACCATCATTGAGACGGGGCTGGATATTTCTAATGTGAATACGATTATCATTGACAATGCTGACCAGATGGGACTGTCTCAGCTCTATCAGCTGCGGGGGCGTGTGGGGCGTTCCAACCGCACTTCTTATGCCTTCCTTATGTATAAGCGGGATAAGATGCTTAAGGAAGTGGCGGAAAAGCGTCTGGCGGCTATTCGAGAATATACGGAACTGGGCTCGGGGATTAAGGTGGCAATGCGGGATTTGGAAATCCGCGGGGCGGGAAATCTCTTGGGAGAAGCTCAGTCCGGCCATATGGAGGCGGTAGGGTATGATTTGTACTGCAAGATGCTCAATGAGGCGGTGAGCCGCCTGAAGAATGATGCGCCGGAGACGGAAGAATTTGAGACGAGCATAGATGTGCAAGTGGATGCATTCATTCCTGCCTCCTATATTCCCAGTGAATTTCAGAAGCTGGATATGTATAAGAGAATTGCAGGAATCGAAGGGCAGGACGAATATCAGGATATGCAGGATGAGTTGTTGGATCGGTTTGGAGATATTCCACCGGCGGTGGATAATCTGTTGAAAATAGCCTGCATCAAGGCGAAAGCCCATCGGGCAGGGATTTCCCAGATAGAGCAGAAGCCCGGAGGCATTAAAATCTCTCTGCACAATACAGATGGCATCGTGCCGGAGCGGGTGGCGAAGATGGTGAAAGAATTTCAGGGAAAAATACGGTACATTCCTGACGACGAGCCTTATTTTTTCTACCAGCTGGAACGGCAGGAGGCACGGCAGAAAATGAAGCAGAATGTATATGCGGCCAAGAGGGCGGCGGAAAAGAAAAAGCCTCTAAAGGTCACGATGGCGGAGGAAATATTCCAGATATTGGAGAGTTCGGTGGAGAAGATAGGAGGTCTGTATGAGGAGAAATAAAATGCTGGCGGCAATGGCTTTGACTATGCTGGTCATGGGATTGCTTGCGGGTTGCGGCGGCGATGGCAAGACATATCGGAATGTGAAATTGGAAAATGGGGAAATACAGGATAATTCCGTGGTGGTATCCATCGGCGATACGGGTGTTACCTACAGCAAGGTAAGGAATTATTGCTATCTTTTGAGCAGCCAGTACGATAAGAACTTCGGCCATGAGGTGTGGGATTATCCTTTGGGCAGGGAGGGCACCGTGGGTGATGAGGCGAAGGAGGAAATTCTTAGCATGGTTACCCAGATGGCGGTCATTAGCAAAACTGCCAAGAAAGAGAAAGTCACTCTGGGCAGCGATGACAGGGATCAGGCGGTTCAGAAGGCAGAGGAGCTGATGAAGAATGCCAGTGAGGAGGATAAGAAAAAATATTGCCTATCATTGCGGCAGATGACAGAAGTCTTTGAGGAAAATCTTCTGGCGGAGAGAATGTTTTATATCGCTACGGATGAGGTGGATACCAATATTTCCGACAGGGAGGCGAAGCAGAGGAAGATTCAGTATATCCGCATTCTGACCAATGGAACTACCCAGGACGGCGTGAAGGTAGATTTGGGGGAGAAGGAGAAGGCACAGGCTAGGAAGCGGGCTGACGATTTGCTGCAGGAAGGAAAAAAGGCTGAGGATTTCCATGCATTTGCCCAGAAGAATACGGATGGGTACAAGGTGGAGGAGACCATTGGAATGCTGGGACAAAACACGGGGGAATTGGCTGATGCGGCAGTGAGCAAGGCTTGGGAATTGAAGAAGGGGCAGATTAGTCCTGTGGTGGAGGGAGAGGATGGGTATTATATCATCCGATGTCTGGAAGAAACGGACGAGGAGGCTACGTATGCCAGGAAGGAAAAGTTGATAGAAGAGCGGCAGACGGAGACGTTTCGGAAGAAATACAATGCATGGCTGGGGGACGATGAGGTGCGCATTAGTAAGTCTTTTTGGAAAATATTTAAAATATGAAGGGGAAGCCGTACATGCATCTGTTTCTGCGGCGACAATATTATGAAAAAGTGCCGGCAGAAAAGAAAAATACCCTTTACCAGATGGAAATGCGCCCGAAGGAAAGTATTGCGGAGGAGGAAGACACAGAAATCTATCTATTGAAAAGGGCATCAAAAGAATCCCCTTTCGAGTCTTCTGCTTATGAGAGCGTAGGGGGATATGGCATGGAATATCTGTATGATGAACAGCGCAGGGAATATAAGCAGTACCGAGAAGGCGGGAAAGAAAAATATTGGAAGGAAGAGCATTTATATCAGAAATTGGAGAAATAAGAGGGAGGGGGGCGTTTCCATGATTAGAAAGCATAGAAAAGCAATGCGGTGGATTGCAGTGTTCTGCGCCGTAGCCTGTATTGGCGGTGTAGTGGCACTCCTCATCCACCAGACAGAATCTGCAACAAAAAAGGTCGGTTACCGATAACGCGTCATGCTGGATGCATTTCCGTATGAGGAGGAGGGGGCGTATTCCTCATACGATTATGGCAGTGATCATACGCCAGAACAACTTTTTGGGGAGGGATGCGAGTATATTTTTTATGGAAAGATTTTGAAAGCCCAGCCATTTTGCACAAACACTGCTGCTGGTTTAGCAGGATCGGGATCCTCAGTGTATGCCTATGCCTTGCTGCAGGTGGAGGTTTTGAAAGGCATCCATGGAGGATTAGACAAAGGGCAAAAGATAGAGCTGGTGATGCCCTACTCAGCGGATGATGACGATGACTACGAAGCGGAGATGATTCGGGAAGGGACAGAGGGAATCTTTATTCCAAAAATGCCAACGGTGGAGGTGACTTTTGTTGACAGCCAGAGGAAGGTGGATGCTATTGGAATGGTAGGATGGAGGGATAGCCGTTTTTGCTGGGAGGAAAAGTATTTGCCAGAACTGAGGAAAATGGACAGTTTGGAGGAAGTGGAGGACTTTTGGGAAGAAAATCATCTTTTCATCGGTGACGCTTTAGAAGATATTAGAATCAAATAGAATATCACTTGCTTCTGCAAGTTATAATTTACTGCTTCACCATCCGTATGTTATCAAAACTTATTATAAATGTGTTTTCGCTTTCAGCGTTGAAAAAGCAAAACAAAAATTTCCAAAAATAGCCAAGCAAAATAAAAATGCTACATTGTAAAATGAAATGCGACAAGAGTTATTAAAACTCTATCGCATTTCTT